>CAYIZU010000123.1:0-6309 GCA_964367795.1 uncultured Rikenellaceae bacterium
CTGAAGAACACGACTATTTTATTTTCTTAGAGGTTTTGCGAATAGCCCTTTGTATAGGGCGATTAGCAAAATGGAGCTTTGTTAATCGCCCTATAAATCCATTAGCGAGTGGTGCCATTAAGGCGATTAATGAGTAACTTAACCTCCTCTGGATAGTCGGTAGTGATATAGTCAATTTTTGAATCTATCAACCCTTTTGCCACCTTTAAATCGTTAACAGTCCACGAATTGGTAATCATTTTACTATCTTTAGCCGATTTGATTAGCTTATCTTTCTTTATAAATATCTTATAGTTATAATCAATTCCGTCAATACCTCTCTTCTTTAGCTCTTCGGGTGTCGCATTTCCGTAAAGATATGATACTGGGGCATTGCTCTGCTTAGCAAATTGCTCACATATATTTATACTAAATGATATGAACTCTATTTGAGACTCTATACCAAGCTTTTTTACAAGTTTTAGGGCATTCCTAACTGCTCTATTCTCCATCTTTTCAGAGTGTAGAGGTTTTAGCTCAAGTATCAATTTCAGATTGGGGTATTTCTTTCCTTCGGTGAGATACTGCTCTAATGTTGGAAGTATTTCCCCATTAGAAATCTTTAAATCTTTAATTTCGCTATAATTAACTTTCTGTATGTCAATACCATTTATGGTATTATCATGATTAACAACTAAAACACCATCTTTTGTCATTAATACATCAAATTCAGAGCCGAAAACCCCAATTTTTGCACTATTGCGAAGTGCGGTAATTGAGTTTTGGGCGCTCCCTTCGCAGTTCCAATAGCCACGATGCGCAATAACCTTTGTTTGTGCCTCTACTGTTGCTACTGCCGTTATTACTATAGCAATAGTTAAAAAAAACTTTTTCATACGTTTATAATTTTATGCTTCGTTTCATATTACTTATTAAATTGAATCGATACAAATTTCATCACTTCAGGTAGTGCACTACGCCAATACAGCCACGTGTGACCGCCATCTCTTACGCGAAATTGCATAGGAATCCCTTTCTTTTTCATCTCAAGGTATAACTCCACATTTGCAGTTGCAAGAAAATCATCGTCGCCACAATCAATATACCAGCTCACTGATTTCATCTTCCCCACCTGCTCGGGGGTAGCATTCTTTATAAAATCGATTGGAGCACATTCCATTGTTGATTTCACGAAGCTCTCTGTAAAATCATCTTTTCTACCATCTTTTCTTCGTGATGAGGTGCCAGACTTTACAATGCCAACCAAGCCGCTAAGAGGAGCAGATGCACAAAACATATCAGGGTGCTGTTGTGCATAGCACACCGCGCCTCCACCGCCCATTGAGAGACCTGCTACTGCGCGACGCTCTTTGCGTGAGTCTATATTATAGCGCTTTTCTATCTCCGGAATAAATTCATTAAAGAAAAAATCTTCGTAACGCCATCCCTCTTGATTGAAATAACCCATGTTTTTCCCAGCAAAATTTTTAGATTTTCCCTTTGCATCAGGCATAACGATAATCATTGGTACAGCCATTTGCGACGCTATTGTTTGATCGGCTATAAAGTTAGCTTGTCCCTTTACTGTCCACGCGTTACAATCGTTCCATGCGCCATGCAGAAGGTATAAAACAGGGTATTTTTTATTGCTCGACTTATCGAATCCCGCTGGAAGATAAACGACATATGGTTTCTCCACACCTAATATCTTACTTTTAACAGTTCCTTTAACAACTTCCCCTCTGCCCTGACTGTATGCGCTCTGCAGGGTTATTATCGCCAAAAGAATTAATAATGCTCTTTTCATTATTACTCGGCGATTAGTTGTACATTGCTTAATATAGATATTAATTCATCAATATCTTTTGTCTTCTTTAATACATCCTCAAGGGCATCTGTATCCTCATAGAATGCGACATAGACAACATCTAAGCACATTGTTAAAAGCTCTTTCGCCTCCTCTTTAGTAATGCTATTCTTTTTAATAGATTTCTTAAGGTATGTGTTGATTTTGTTTATTGTATTATATATTAATGGCTTAACAATAGTAACCGATGTGTTTGAAAAACCAACGCTTACCTCTCTACGTCGCACATATACTTTTTTGATAGCCGCATATTTGCGAGCTATCTCATCACCAAGAAAGTGCTCTGGATAATCTTCAATCTCAGAATGACTAAGATCTAACCCATTTGTTTTTAGAGTAATTATTGCACTTTTTGCAGATGTTGGTTTATTTACATCTTTAGCTGTCACACCACTCACTAGGCATATGAGCGATAAAATAACGATTAATTTTTTCATTGTCTTATTAATTTAAATTGTTGTGTATTGTTTTGGAACTATCCGAATTTTTAATATTACTGCCATATATGTTTGGTGAAGAATGTGTCACCTCCCATATTTGATACTGCAGCATCGTAATTTGCTTTGTTTGTTCTTTGGAGAGCTGCAGGGTAGAGGAATCTATTTGGCATCTCATCGTTTATATAAACACCATTTCCACGTGGAAGTACCGGAAGACCTGTACGCTGAAACTCAAACCACTGTTGGTAGTCGCAATAGAGTAGTGCGTAATATTTCTGCAACATTATACGCTCAAAAGTATTATCGTAAGCTGCTAGTGAGTTATCGAAATAGTTTGTTGCAATTGGAGTTCCAGTCCATTGCTCGATAGATGCCGCTACACCTCTCTCGTAGGCACTCTTTGCCGCTATATGGTCACCATCCCGATAAGCTACTTCTGCTTTTATGAATTCCAACTCTGCGTATGACATAAAAACAAATTTCAGAGGAGCAAGTGCAATAATAGTGTTTAATGTAGAGGCAGTAAAGCCAGCCGGAACCGATTCGTCGCCACTTTGGATGCCATTATATAATCCATCAGCTGTTTTGTTGTAGTACATTGCAAGTCGAGGATCGTTCCAGTTTTGTAGATTCTCAATATAAAACTTTGATGCGCTGCCAGTAAGTTCATAGTCACGGATACGTGCGATGGGTACTTCAAGGGGGAATGTACCTGTGATATTTATCATCGCTCCATCGGCGTTAGACTCAAAAACAGGGTATTTGTCGGGGTTCGCAATCATATTCCTTAGTTTGTCCAGAGAGTTTAATCCTGCAACATCTGAAGAGCGTAGTAGGATACGCATGAGTAGTGAGTTACAGAATTTTTGCCATTTTGCTGTGCTCACGGTTGTTGATGAACCATACATTATCTCGCCAGAGGTATTATAGACTAACCCTTTTGTAGTATCAAACAAATCATTTGCACTCTCAAGGCGACTTATTAACTTCTTGTAGATATCAAGTTGGGAGTCGAATTTTGGTTGATATATACCTTCATCACCGCGACCTGCCTCTTCAAAAGGGACATCTCCAAAACAGTCTGTTATGATTTGAGTAATCCAGCTATTAAGCACTATAGCAACCGCTTCATAGTTTTTATCTCCAGATTCAATGGCAAGTTTCTCCATGTGCTTAATATTTGCAAGCCATACATAGTAGGTATTCCATGAACCATCACCTGCACTTTCGCTAAACTCATATTTACTTACTCCTCCGCTCCCGGTTGATGCAGTAAACTGCATAAGGCTTGCGGTGAAGTAACAGTAACGTGTCCAGTTGGTACTCCCTAAATTATATAGTATAGGGTCAAGCATTGAGCCAGCGTTTGTCTCTTTTAACTTATTTGGATCGGTATTTATATCTTCAAATTTCCCACAAGATATAACCGAAGTAGTAAGAACGATTATTGCAATAAGCAGTGCTCTTAATATTGTTATCTTTTTCATCTCTATGATATGATTATCTATTTATTATAATACTATGTTGATATTTACACCAAAACTGCGAGGCGTAGGAAGTTGTCCCATCTCTATGCCTGGAACCAAGGCGTCGCCTTGCATAGCCGAGGTCTCTGGATCGAAGATAGGGAATGAGCTCCATGTGTATAGGTTGCGACCGTAAAGTGCAATGGATACTTTCTGGAATGCAGTGTTTGCTATAAGTGATTTTGGTAAGGTATATTCTAAGCGCACCTCACGAAGTTTTAAGTATGAGGCATCAAAGCTGTTATTCTCCACATTTGATAAACGGTAGTAGTTGTAGTTCCATGAATATACGGTTGTTAAAGTCTCATTCTTAGTGTAGCTACCGTCGGCTTGCATATTTACTCCATCGCCAATCATATATATTCCTCCTATTGGATTTAAGCCAGCAGCTGCAATACGTGGGTCATCACCTGCAATATAGTTTGGAGTCCCCGGAAGACGACCGTTAAGAGTGTGCTCTAACTTACCAAGTTCTGTAAGTTTGTGATGAGATTGTGAATATATTATACCGCCATATTGACCATCAAGAGACGCCGATAAACGGAACCCTTTGTATGATATTTCGTTATACCATCCCGCTTTCCATCCAGGGTAGACACTGCCACAATACTCTATTGTTGGAGTCAACTCAGGTAGGCCAGTTTTTGCATTGATAATAACATCCCCATTTTCATTACGAAGTGATTTATATCCCCAAAGGTCTCCTGTTGTACCGCCAACGCTTCCCATGATATATGCTGCATTTACTCTACTTATAAGTTGATTTTCACCAACTTCACCCGATAGAGAAAGTATCTTATTTATGTTTTTCGACCAATTAAAGTTAGAAGACCAACGGAAGTTACCTCTTTCAACAGGAACGGCATTAATAACAAGTTCATATCCGTGGTTGCGTACTTTACCCGCATTAAGTGTAGCGTCTGTGTACCCGATTGTTGGATCAAGAGGAGCGTCAATAATCTGATTACGCGTCACATTATGATAGAATGTAAAGTCAACGCCTAAGCGATTATTGAAGAAACGGGCATCAATACCAAATTCTAAACTTGAAGATATCTCTGGTTTGAAATCTTGATTATATAGTGTTGATGGGAGGACTACAGAACCCGGGAATGTTCCCCATTCGTAGTATAAATCTGTTTTGTATGGGTTTGTGTCGTTACCAACTTGTGCCCATGATGCACGCAGTTTTAATACATCCACATTTGCTCCCATATCTATAAACTCATTAAGTAGAGCACTACCGCTGAATGAGGGATAGAAGAATGAGTTATTCCCAGCAGGGAGTGTTGATGACCAGTCGTTACGTCCTGCTATATCAAGGAATAGTTTATCGTTCCATGATATGTTAGCAGTTGCATATAAACTGTTAAGGTTCTTCCTCTCTAAATTTGTTATTGTATATGGGCTTGAGATACCATTATTTAATAAATACACACCCGGTGTTGTTAGTCCAAGAACCTGCGCCGAGAAATCGCTGTAATAGCTATACATTATATTCCCTCCAACCGATGCGCTAAGGTTTATGCCATTAGAAAAACTGTTACGATAAGTAAGGAGTGCGTCACTGTTAATTTCGTAGTCAAATACATTTTGTTTCTTGTAGAAACCTTGCGGCATGACAAAGTCACTCATAGGTCGAATCTGTTCACGCTCGTCGTATGAGAATTGTAACCCCGAGCGAACCATGAACTCCAATTTGTCGTTTAGTTGTAGTGTAGAGGCAATATGCGACATAACACTATGTTTTCTCGATGGATTCACGGATTCGTATAGTAAGAAATATGGGTTAGACATATAGCGTGTAAATGGAGTAAGCTGTTGAACATCCTCTTTACCGTTTTCCCATATTGGCTTTAACCAATCGAGGTCGACATTTGCATTTTGGAATATCATCCAGTAGGCTATTGTGTTAGTGTTGTAACCCAATGCAGGAGTGTTATCCATTTTTCTGTTTGTGTAGCTCGTTTTATAATTTATTGATATATTGCGAGATATTTTTGACGTACCAGATATTGATGCAGTTACGCGGTCGAATCCAGTATTTGGAAGTATCCACTCATTTTTAGTATAAGTTAATGACGCACGTACAGAGCCATTTTCTGTATTGTTACTTAATGCGATACTATTAGTTGTAGTAAAACCCGTTTGAAATAAGTCTTTACGGTTATCCTCGTAAGGCACCCATGCTGTTGGTTCAGTTCCACGCTTTTGGGTTGCTGGATCGTATTGGTAGTATTTAACGTTCGGATCAAATCGAGGGCCGTAATCAGCCACCGCAAGAGCTCCCACGTTTGCGATACCATTGTTATAGCCCCATACAGGTCCGTTATAATCATAATAAACAGTTCCCTCATATGCACTACCGGCAGGACCAACGATAGTAGGGTAGCCTTGCCCAAATTCGTATTGATAATCTGGCCATGTTGAAACTTGATCAATACTTGTGTTTGAGTTGAATGTTACGCCAATACCTTTCTTGTCGCTACTGCCATTT
>CAYIZU010000124.1:0-6291 GCA_964367795.1 uncultured Rikenellaceae bacterium
GTACTCAAGTCAGGAAATATAGTTATCTTGTAGTCAATATTTTCAGAAAAATTACGGGTTTGAAATGTGACTATTACACGACCTTTCTTTCCCATTTTGACTTCATAGTCCTTTATTGCGTTTTTGAAATGTAATCCCTCGTTCCATGTAAGATACAATGATGAGTAACCATAAGGCGACGTTGCAATACTTGGTAGGCATGAAAAGATAGTATCTTTGTATACTGCAATAAAGAAATAATCGTTTCGCTTGAAATCTCTTAAATCAATTAATCCTCCAGCACTTTGCGAAAATTTTTCTGCATGAATCTCCAACAGCTTTTTGTCGGTTATCTGCCTAATAATATTTTCTGGAACTTCGGTAGGCTTATCGGCCTTCTTCTTTTTCTTCTTTTGTCCGTACAAATCAGTGCCAAACATAGATAGCACCGCGAAAAGAATGATTAAAAAATTAGTTTTCTGTCTCATAAGCTAAAATATTAAAATTATACCAAACGCACAAAATCTCTTCTTCACATTGCAAATATAATGATTTTTTATTAAAAGACAAAGAAAATATTATTTTTTTCATTAACCGCCAGCAAAGTGTACTTCGATACTGATATTTGATACTATTATTAGAGCTTCCATAAAAAGACGAACGACTATGAAATCATCATAGTCGTTCGTCTTTTTATGGTTAGATTACTTTGCGTAGCTTATTGAGCGTGTTTCACGTATTACGGTAATTTTAACTTGCCCCGGATACGTCATCTCCTCTTGAATCTTACGGGCTATATCAAATGATAGCGCCTCTGCCTCCGCATCTGTCATCTTGTCACTACCAACTATTACGCGAAGTTCACGTCCAGCCTGTATAGCGTAAGTTTTTTGAACTCCCGGATAAGCTTGAGCAATGCCTTCCATCTCTTTAAGTCGCTTAATATACGCCTCAACAATCTCGCGCCTTGCTCCGGGTCTCGCTCCTGATATTGCATCACACACCTGTACAAGCGGAGATATTAACGATGTCATCTCTATTTCATCGTGGTGAGCACCTATTGCATTGACAACCTCAGCCTTCTCTTTACACCTCTCAGCTATCTTCATACCAAGTATTGCATGTGGTAGTTCTGGCTCATCATCAGCAACTTTACCTATATCGTGAAGTAATCCTGCTCGCCTCGCTAACTTCGCATTTAGACCTAACTCTGACGCCATTACACCACATAAGTTAGCAACCTCTCGAGAGTGCTGTAAAAGATTTTGACCATAAGAAGAACGATATTTCATCTTACCAACAAGTCTAATAAGTTCAGGATGTAGTCCATGTACACCTAAATCAATAGCCGTCCTCTTACCAATCTCAATTATTTCCTCTTCAACCTGTTTTTGCACCTTAGCAACCACCTCCTCAATACGTGCAGGATGTATACGCCCATCTGTAACAAGTTGGTGAAGAGCCAAACGAGCTATTTCGCGCCTAACAGGGTCAAAAGCAGATAGAATTATTGCCTCTGGTGTATCATCAACGATTATCTCAACACCTGTAGCAGCCTCCAAGGCCCTGATGTTACGCCCTTCACGACCAATAATACGCCCTTTAACCTCGTCGCTATCAATATTAAATACAGTAACTGAATTCTCAATCGCTGTCTCGGTTGCTACGCGCTGTATAGTCTGTACCACAATACGCTTAGCTTCCTTATTCGCTGTCATTTTAGCATCTTCGATTATTTCGTTAGCATACCCCATAGCCTGTGTGGTTGCCTCCTGTTTCATCTGCTCAATGAGAATATTTTTCGCCTCTTCTTCACTCATTCCCCCTATCTGAACAAGTAGTGCATTCTGCTCCTCAATCTTCTTGTTGTACTCCCCAATCTTTTTATTAAGATGCGTTTCCTGATTCTCTAATCGCGTTTTTGTGTTATCTAACTCACGATGTGCCTTAGAAATCTCATCTCCTTTTTGAGCCAGATGCGACTCTTTTTGCTTAATCTTATTCTCAGCTTGAGATATACGAGAATTTTTCTCATTTATCATCTTTTCATGCTCTGCCTTAAGCTGTATGAACTTCTCCTTCGCCTGTAATATTTTTTCTTTCTTTATTAGCTCGCCATCCGTCTCCGCCTCTTTAACAATTGCTTCACGACGTTTTTGCGTTGCTTTATTTAGAATAAAATATGCCAGTAGAGAAGTTGCTATTGCTGATACAGCAGCTGCTACTGATATCCATAGTATTTCCATCTCTAAAATTTATTTGTTATTAATCTAAAAAATATTTTTTGTTATCTTTTTAATTATTTTACATAAAAAATCCCACATCAATTTCCAATTATTGTCGAAAACCCTACTATAAGCACGGTTAGAGCCTCCGAGCCATCGCAAACGTCCAATGTCTCCTCATTTTGGAGAACCGCAGAAGCGGTTAAGGCCTGTTTTTAACGACACAAGATGACCCTTATTAATTAATTTTGTGAGTTTCGCAAAATTATTTGAAAATCAATGCGGGAAAAATTTCCTATTTATATATCACTAATAGAGCACATTAAGCTCTGTTAGCATGAACGTTAAAATTATATATCTTCATCAAAATCAGCTACTTTCATCTGCTTGTCCAGATACTCCTCCAATTGCTTCTCTGTCTCCAGCAGCCTTTGTGCCACTTTTGAACCTCTATCGATATACTCATATTCTACAGCTTTTACTGCATATCCTAAAGCTGCCATACGCCAATATTCATCAGCATCATCTAACTTATAACTCTTCCTAAGTAACGAAAGTGTTTTATTAAACCTGTCGGCTGCCTCCCTTACTATCTCCTCAGTTGTTTCGCGTTCGCTATTGTTGGGAATCTCAAACTTAATTCTCTTACCGTCAATAACTACATGTATTTCTAAAACACCATCTGCCATTCTAAAAGATAATTTTTATAGTTATCTACTCACTATATATCAGTTTCATTATACCCCCACTTCTCTCACTCCTTACTCCTAAGGCTGTCTATACAGTCATTAATCTCCCGCAAGATTCTCTCTATTTGACGTTTAGCTTTCTGCTTATCCTCGTCATCAGATAGAAAGGCCGTATAGAGCTTTCTCACTCGCTCCTCTCTACGATAATTTTCTATTATATCGTTCAGTCGCTCTTTGTCTTTCACCAATTTACCTCTTTCTACAAGTAGTGCACTATTCTCTTTTTTCAGCCGCTCATTCTGCCTTATTAACCTGTCAATTAAACGGTTTATGCGACTTAATATTGTATTACTACTCTCCATTATAGTAAAGTTAGTTAAAAAAACAATTACATCACTTCTATGGGATACCCATACTTATAGGGTATTCGTCCTGCAAAGTTAATAAATTAATTTTAATATAAAAAATTTTTACCGTACAACATTTCCTATAATATCGAAATTCTCTGCTTCTGTTATCTCAATATTATAAAAATTGCCTATCGTAAGTGGTTCATTACTAGTTACTAACACCTCATTATCAACTTCAGGTGAATCGTATTGAGTGCGTCCAACAAAATAGTCGCCCTCGCACCTCTCAATTATAACCTTCTGTTTTGTTCCAATATAGTTACAATTGTTATCAAGTGCTATCTCCGACTGAACGCGCATAAGCCTATCAACACGTTCTTGCTTAACATCTTCTTCAACATCATCATTCAGTTCCGCTGCCGCTGTGCCCTCCTCTTCAGAATATGCAAAGACCCCCAATCTATCAAATTTCACTCTCTTGATGAAATCTATCAACTCATTGAATTCCTCTTCCGTCTCACCGGGATAGCCCACTATCATTGTTGTGCGTAACACGATATTTGGAACCTCCTTCCGTAATTTCGCAATCAATGCCTCCACAGATACTCCATCACCTCCTCGTTTCATTGAGTGTAAGATTCTATTATTAACATGCTGCAAAGGCATATCAAGATAGTTACATATCTTATCCTCGCGCCTCATCAATTCAATAACATCATTAGGGAAAGCTGTTGGATATGTATAATGTAGGCGTATCCACTCAATACCATCTATTTCACATAACTGCTCCAATAATTTTGCCAATCGCCTCTCGCCATATAGCTCCTTGCCGTAATATGTTAAGTCTTGAGCAATAAGAATAATCTCTTTTACGCCACGCTTTGATAATATTTCACACTCTTCAACTATATCCTCTATTGGACGTGAGATATGCTTACCACGAATAAGAGGTATAGCACAATAGCTACAACCCCAATTACACCCTTCAGAAACTTTTACATAAGCATAATGAGATGGTGTTGTAACTGCCCTATGCACAACTAATGATGCATCATATTTACCACCAAAATATTCTACGATTTGAGGGATATCGTCGGCTCCAAAAAAAGCATCAACATCTGGGAGTTCACTCTTTAGCTCCTCCATATACCGCTGCGAAAGACAGCCAAAAACCACAACTTTAGAGATATTACCTCGCGACTTTTCATCAAGTAGCTCAACAATCATATCTATTGACTCCTCTTTTGCATCGCCAATAAAACCACATGTATTTACTATTACCGTGTCACAACTAATATCTTCTGGATTATGAGTAGCCATTATATCCGCACTCTCTAATTGACGGATAAGCACTTCGCTATCAACACTATTTTTAGAACACCCCAGCGTTACTATATCAACTTTTTTCACTGTAATTATCAATTAATCTCCGAAAAGAGTACCCACAAATACCTCTTTATCAAAAATTTGTAAATCGTTAATTCCCTCACCTACACCAATATATCTAACAGGTATACGAAATTGATCTGAAATTCCCACAACAACGCCCCCTTTAGCAGTGCCGTCGAGTTTTGTTATCGCAAGAGCCGTCACATCCGTTGCCTCGGTAAACTGTCGTGCTTGTTCAATAGCATTTTGCCCCGTTGAGCCGTCAAGGACCAACATAACCTCGTGAGGAGCACCTGGAACAACTTTGTTCATAACACTTTTTATCTTCGATAGCTCATTCATTAGGTTCACCTTATTGTGTAATCTTCCAGCCGTGTCAATAATAGCCACATCGGCATTCATTGCAACCGCAGATTTCAATGTGTCAAAAGCTACCGATGCAGGATCCGAGCCCATACTCTGCTTTACTATTTTAACATCTGCACGTTCAGCCCACACCGCTAATTGCTCTATTGCTGCTGCACGGAAAGTATCGGCAGCACCAAGAACAACGCTCTTACCTGCTGCTTTAAGTTGTGCGGCAACTTTACCTATGGTTGTTGTCTTACCAACTCCATTAACCCCTACGACCATAAGAACAAAAGGCATCCCCTCGCGCTTTTCGAAAGAGAAACCCAAATCAGGAGAAGAGTCGCTCCCCTCAACAAGTAGAGCCATTACCTCCTCGCGTAAAATACGATTTAGTTCACCCGTACTAACATATTTATCACGTGCGCCACGCTCTTCAATACGCTTTATTATGTTTATTGTAGTATCAACACCCACATCCGAAGTTATCAAAACCTCCTCAAGGTCATCCAATACCCCTTCGTCGACAGTTGAGCGACCTGCAATAGCTTTTGAGAGTTTCGAAAAGAAAGAACTCTTACTCTTCTCTAAACCCTTATCTAATGCTTTCTGCTCATTTACATTATCTTCGGCACTTTTATTACTTTTAAAAATATCAAAAAAGCCCATTATTTATTATATTTATAGTTATTTTACTTCGTCGAACTCAACATACTCTCCAACATCGTCTCTAATGCGACGTTCGGCGGTTTGAGCTCTCGAAATCTTTACTTCGCCCTCTTTTGCACGTTTTTTATTCTCTCCTCTTTGTTGTTGCTGCTCGCCATAGCCATTAAATCCACCGAAACCTCTCTGTTGAAACTCGGTCATCTTTTTAGCTACCCAATAACGAAAAGCAAACCTTAGCACTCTCCCTAATAGGTAGAAACCAACGATTATTAAAAATATTATACCTAAAAAATCCATATCATATGTCAATTATATTGGAATAACGCCATCTACTCAATTTTTAGTATATATGTTATAGTACCTTTCTGGATAAAAGTAGCCTCATCATCCACATTAAATTGTGTCTTCATAGCAGCTTTACGCACCGCCTCTATAACTTTACTCGATGATATAGTTGATTCTCCCGATATAACATTAGCTTGTGTTACTTTACCTTTCCTATCCACAAAGATCTCCATAACAATCTTACCAGCCACTCTTTCACTATATTCAGGCTTTGCAAGGTCCCCAATGAGAGAGCGTCCGTCAAGAGAAAAATTGGTGCCGGTCCCCCCATCGCCGGGGTTGGTTGTAACGCCATCT
>CAYIZU010000125.1:0-6282 GCA_964367795.1 uncultured Rikenellaceae bacterium
TACCGAAATCACGTCTCTCACCACCGCGAGAAAAACCTCTATCCTCTCTTGGCTTACCGAAATCACGTCTCTCACCACCGCGAGAAAAACCTCTATCCTCTCTTGGCTTACCGAAATCACGTCTCTCACCACCGCGAGAAAAACCTCTATCCTCTCTTGGCTTGTCGAAATCACGTCTCTCACCACCACGAGAAAAACCTCTATCCTCTCTTGGCTTATCAAAATTGCCTCTCTCGCCACCGCGAGAAAAATTTCTATTATCTCTTGACTTACTAAAATCTCTTTCTCCACGAGGCTTGAATTCACCACCTCCTTTTACTCGATTATCAGATGTAAAATTAGGGTTATACGAACGTCTTTCACCCCCCTCATTACCTTTGTCTCCATTTCTCTCGAAATTCCTTTTACCTCTCTCTCCGTTTCTCTCGAAACTTCTTCCTCCTCGCTCCTCTCGGTTGAAGTCGGTTTTACTTTCTCTTCTGAAAAAACTCTCGTTCGAGTCTCTTCTTTCAAACTTTTTTTCCATTACTTAGCTTTTATTAAAATTATATCACTTTACTCTATACCTAAATATTTATGAGTTTGTATAGATAATCTCCAGTGATTGTTTTTTTTTATATATTCTATCAATATTGGGTAAATATCCCCTTTTGCACTCCACTCACACTGCAAAAATAACATGCAGTTCTCTTTCACCATATATTGCAGCTTCTCTGCCCACGCTATATCCTCTTTACTTTCAATAATAACCTTTAATTCGTCGGCAAGAGCATAATTCTCTTCTTTACACTCTTTAAATTTTTTTGGAGATAAGGTTATCCAATCAAAATCCCCTACTATCCTCTCACTTCCTGAGGTTTCAAGGTGTACTTTTACACCCTTATTTCTTAATCTATTCGTCACCTCTGTTAAGTTGTGAAGTGCTGGTTCTCCTCCGGTAATAATTACCCTACTTGCTCCAAACTTATCGACCAAATCACAAACTTCACCACTATCCATTAATCTGCCATTATCAACACTCCAGCTATCAGGAGAGTCGCACCACGGGCAGCACACATTGCATCCTGCTAACCTCACAAAAAGAGCTGCACATCCCGTATATGCTCCTTCACCCTGTAATGAATAAAAATATTCATTTACAGGTAGCTTCTCATTAGCAAAAATCATTCCCTACTCCTCTAATATATAAATTTCCTTTAGGTTTCTTCCTATCTCATTATAATCAAGCCCATATCCTATAACAAATTCATTTTTATCTGTTATAATACATGGGAAATCAAGTACTAACTCGGATGCAGCGGCATTACTCTTATATAAAAAAGCTGTTACAGCAACACTTTTAGCACCAAGAGCCATTATCTGCCTTTTTATCTCTAACATCGTAAGTCCTGTATCAATAATATCATCAACAATTATTACATCACGTCCTTCAACATCATCACTATTAATACCTATAATCTCTTTTAGTTTGCCTTCTGACTGTAAGCCATCATAAGAGCTAACTTTTATGAAAGAAAGTTTACACGGGAATGTTATCTCCTTTAAAAGGTCGGAGGTGAACATAAAAGCGCCATTAAGTATTGATACAAATATTGGAGCACTCTCATTCGTAGCTCCATCATATCTACTATTTATCAGTTTGGCACACTCTTTAACCGATTTTTCAATCGTTTCACTACTGATATTTGGAACGAAAAATTTATCCCAAGCCTTTACTCTTTCCATGCGTTTCTCTATTTAATTTCCTCCCTTATTCATTAAAAGTAAAAAAAAATTACTATATTTGCAGGGATTAGCGCACAAAGTTAGTGATAATTATTTAAACTATAAACAAATATTTGAATTTTTATGCAACCAAAAGTAAGTATTATTATGGGTAGCACCTCTGACCTTAAGGTTATGGAGGATGCCGCTAAGTTTTTAGATGAGATGGAGATACCTTTCGAAATTAACGCTTTATCGGCTCATCGCACACCAACTCTTGTTGAAGAATTTGCACGTACAGCACACGATCGTGGTGTTAAGGTTATTATTGCAGGCGCAGGGGCAGCGGCCCACCTTCCTGGCGTTATAGCTGCATCAACACCTATACCGGTTATTGGTGTTCCAGTGAAATCGTCGAACTCTATCGATGGATGGGATAGTATACTATCTATTTTACAGATGCCAGCTGGTATACCGGTAGCAACTGTTGCATTGGATAACTCGCGAAACGCCGCTATCCTTGCCGTTCAGATGATAGCAACGGGCGACGCAGAGGTCTTTGCCAAGATGGAGAAATTTAAAAGTGATTTGGCTCAAAAGATTGTTAAGGCTAACGAGGAGTTAAAACAGGTTAAATTTAAGTTTAAAACAAACTAAAGTGTATTCTTAAGAGGCTGTCTTAAATTATTTCGAGGCGGTCTCTTTTTTGAGAAATTTGTATCAAAATTCAGTTTTGGTGCTTAGTGATGAGTGTAAAACGGAGCGTACTTATGTACGTGAGTATTTATGCGATTCAGGAAGTGACAAAAATGTTTTTGAGACAATTTCTTTTTGTTATTATGGTAATAGATATAATAGTAATAGGGAAAACAAATTTTCAGTATGTTATTGATGGTGTTGAAACTTTTAATAGCAGAATAAAGCGATATATTAACTTTAATATTATCACTATTCCCGATGTGAAAAATGCTAAAAGTTTATCTGAAGGCGAGCTTAAAGTGCGAGAGGGGGAGATTTTATTAAGTTATTTTAAAAAATATGACCATGTAGTATTGCTTGACGAGAGGGGTAAAGAGTACTCTTCCGAAGATTTTTCGGTGTGGTTAAATAAGCGTATGATTTCGGGAATAAAAAGATTATGCTTTGTTGTGGGTGGTGCATACGGTTTTTCACAAGAGGTATATAGCGTAGCAAACGAAAAAATATCGCTATCGAAGATGACTTTTTCTCATCAAATGATACGTATTCTTATTGTAGAGCAAATATATCGTGCATTTACGATACTAAACGGAGAACCATATCACCATAAATAACTAATAATCAACATCATTAAATTATTTTTCAAAAAATCAATCGAAAAATTTTGCAAATAAAGAAAAAATATATACCTTTGTGGTCGAAATTACGGTGGGCGTAGTTCAGTTGGTTAGAATATCAGATTGTGGTTCTGAGGGTCGGCGGTTCGAGCCCGCTCGTCCACCCATTAAAAAGCTGTCTTATTGGCAGCTTTTTTTCTTTTATAATATATTGCTTATTAATAAATATTTCCTACATTTGTACTCAATATGATTAATATGGAAGAGAATAAAAATAAATTAGAGGCATTTGAGAGACTATTAGAGATACTTAATAGGCTGCGAGAGGGGTGTCCATGGGATAGGGAGCAGAGTGTTGAATCGCTAAAAATGCTCACTGTTGAAGAGTGTTATGAACTCGTTGATGCCATATCAGAGGGTAATTGGGATGGTATAAAAGAGGAGTTAGGAGATATATTTATGCATGTTATATTCTACTCTCGTATTGCAGAGGAGCAAGAGAGGTTTGATATTGCTGATGTCGCAAATTTTGTCTCAGATAAACTGATATACAGACATCCACATGTTTTTAGTGATACTGTTGTTAACTCAACCGATGATGTGATGGTTAACTGGGAGAGACTAAAAAAGAAGAAAAAGAGAGAGGGAGGTGTCCTATCAGGTGTTCCATCGGCACTACCAGCTCTTATAAAGGCATACCGCATGCAGAGTAAGGCGGCAAATATTGGCTTCGACTGGGAGCATGCAGAGGATGTATGGGATAAGGTCAATGAGGAGATAGATGAGGTAAAAGACGCTGCGGCAAGTGGTGATAAGGCACATTTAGAGGAGGAGTTTGGAGATCTATTATTTGCGGTTATCAATGCGGCGCGAAAATATGGAGTAGATGCAGAAAATGCACTTGAGAAATGTAATAGAAAGTTTAAAAGCCGTTTCGAAGGGGTTGAGGGCATGTGTAAAGAGCACGGTATTGAGATAGAAGATGCTGGCTTGGAGAGATTAGAAAGTTTTTGGCAGAAAGTTAAGCAGTTACAGTAATATCAGATTTTGTTAACTATTAATTATAATAATTATGGCAAGAAAATTAATCCTATTATTACTATTAATACCATTATCACTATATCAGTCACATGGGCAAAAAGGTATTAATTTAGACAATATGAAAGAGGTTGTTGACTCTCTATCATCTGACGAATTAAAAGGTCGGCTCGCATTCAGTGGTTACGACTTTGTGGTTGCAAAATATATTGAGGATAAGTTAATAGAATATGGATATGAACCTCTGTGGGGAAATAGAGGCATAGTGCCTATGAAAGTTGATTTACTTCCATATAGGGGGTTCTTTAATATTTTTGGGAATATCGCCACTAACATAACATATAATGTTGTAATGATTAAAAAAGCAACTACAAAAAAAGGTAGGATATTAATAGGTGCTCATTACGACCATTTGGGTATTGCAGTAAGTGATTATGAGGAGTTAAAAATCGTCAAAGGTGATATATTGAACGGTGCAAATGATAATGCGACAGGTGTTGCAGCACTTCTTGAATTAGCTCGCATACATTCCCTAAGAGCCGATTCTGAGGTTAAACACGATGTTATTATTGCAGCTTTTGGAGCTGAAGAGGTGGGCTTAATAGGTTCATCATATTTGTCAATTCAATTAGAACGAGAGAATTTAAAGCCTGATTTTGTTATCAATATTGATATGATAGGTGGTGCAAAAGATGGTAAAGGGTGTATAATGAGTGGTAGGACTAATATAAAAAATTGGAAGAAAATATCAAAATCCATTAATAACGAAGGGGTAGATTTTTCTTATATCGAAGCTTCGGATGCACCTTCTGATAACATGCCATTTAGCTTGCTTAATATACCAACACTTGGTTTTTTTACTAAGCGTAATGAGAGGTATCATAATGCAAATGATGATATAGAGTTTGTTGAATGGGATGGTGTTGTTGGTATTACTAATTATATAAATAATATTCTTAAATATCTTTCCGGCAATGATGATATACCGAAATTTAAAGGAGAAATAACGGTAACTAAATATACATTTATTAAAGAGAGGATAGGTAAATTAAAAAACAATAAATAAATTATGGCATTAATTAAAAAACTAAGGGGTGTTTCGCCAAGAATAGGTAAAGATTGCTATCTGGCGGAAAATGCAACTATCATAGGAGATGTGGTGATAGGCAATGAGTGTAGTATATGGTTCAACGCAGTACTTCGCGGAGATGTTAACTCAATAATTATTGGAAATAGAGTTAATATTCAGGATGGAGTCGTGATACATACACTATATAAAGATAGTGCTAATCCAAGTATTACGGAGATTGGCGATAATGTGTCGCTGGGGCATAATGTTATTATTCATGGAGCTAAAATAGAGGATAATACTCTTATTGGAATGGGGGCGGTAGTGTTAGATAATGCAGTTATAGGAACAGGATCTATCGTAGCAGCTAACTCACTCGTATTATCAAACACGGTTGTTGAACCTAACTCTATCTATGCAGGTGTTCCAGCGAAAAAGGTTAAGGAGATATCTCCAGAGCAATCTAAGGATATTGTTCAACGCACAGCCAACGACTACTATATGTACTCTAAATGGTATAGTGAAGAGGGCACAGAAAATATTACAGAAGAAGAGGCTTGTAGTATGATATATCTGTAAAATAAAAAATTTTACGAAATTTATCTATGAAAATGCTTAAAATAAAAAAAAATATGTAAATTTGGGGCGGAATATTAGTGTGGGTAATAACAACAAGATTGTGTATGTTATTACTCCCACATTGAATATACCATAAATAATTTATTAACTTTAATTAAAAATTTTAAATAAATTTAGTTATGAAACACAATTTTAGTGCGGGTCCTTCTATCCTGCCAAGAGTTGCTATTGAGAATGCAGCTAAAGCGTTACTTGATTTTGATGGTGGCTTATCACTTATCGAAATTTCTCACCGTTCAAAGGCTTTTGAGGTGGTTGTTGAGGAGTGTGAATCTCTTTTTAAAGAGCTTCTTAACATTCCTGATGGTTATAAGGTATTCTTTGTAGGAGGTGGTGCAAGCACTCAGTTCTTCCAAATACCCGCTAATTTCCTTGCTAATAAAGCTGGTTATATTGATACAGGTGTATGGGCTTCCAAAGCTGCTAAAGAGGCTAAGCTGTATGGAGAAACTGTTGTTTTGGCATCTTCAAAAGATACTAACTATAACTATATTCCAAAAGGATTTGAAATACCAA
>CAYIZU010000126.1:0-6164 GCA_964367795.1 uncultured Rikenellaceae bacterium
TTGAAAAGGTTCCATCCACCAAAAGATACCGTTATATTACTAACCGAAACCATACACTAATAATCTTCTGCTAATAACTCATCAATTGCAGCCACCGGGTCTGCTGCGCCAAAGACACTACTACCAGCAACAACAACGTCGCAACCTGCTCTAAATAACTCTCCCACATTCTTATTATTGACACCTCCATCAACTTGAATAATGGTATTTGCCCCCTTATCATTAATAAGTTTTTTTAGCCTGCTTACCTTGTCCAGCGAGCTCTCAATAAACGACTGTCCACCATATCCCGGATTAACACTCATAAGTAAAATCATATCAACTGATGTTATTATCTCCTCAATAGATGATAGGGGAGTGTGAGGGTTAAGGGCAACACCCGCTTTCATACCTGCACTTTTTATTGCTTGTATTGTGCGATGTAGGTGCGTGGACGCCTCAACATGTACTGTTAAATAATCTGCTCCCGCTTTAGCAAAAGCATCAATATAGCGCTCTGGTTGTATAATCATTAAGTGCACGTCTAAAATCTTAGTAGTTGCACCTCTCATAGCACTAACAACAGGTAGTCCGTATGATAAATTTGGAACAAACACTCCGTCCATTATATCAAGGTGTAGCCATTCGGCATTACTGCGGTTTATCATCTCAATATCTCGTCCTAAATTTAGGAAATCAGCCGATAAAAACGACGGTGCAACAATTTTCTTCATTTTCTCTATTTTTTCTTTGTGAAACTCTATTGTACAATTTTCTGCTGAGATTGCTTTATAAGCTCCTCTCGATTAACTTTTAGCTTATCATTACGGTCAACCCACACTCCCGATTCAATGAGCCTTTTCCTATCTCGCATTATTTGATTCGTTATGGCGAAATTGGGCTTTTGAACCCTCTCCATAACCATCCTAACGGAAGGTCGTATCTTACGATTAAATACATCACTTTTAGTAGGTCGTAACTCTGGTACCCATTTAAAACCATCTAATTTTAGTTTATCTTTAGGTATCTCATTCATCGAATAGGTTGTTGTTTCTGTCTCTCCCACCCATTTAACTCGTTCAATACGACTACTATCCATATCAATAATCATATTTTTTGAAGAAGATGTTATAAAAGCAACTATCTGTAATACTTTAGATACCTCTTCTGGCTCTTCTCGATACATACGCCCCATAGCATTTCCAGTAACAACAAGCCTATAAATAGCACTATTACGATATAGCGCATCCATAGTCTCACCCTTCATTTGGTTATACATATCCTCCTCAATGCGTTGTATCATTATCGGTTTATTGAACATTCGTGTCCTATTTATCGAACCATTCCTTACGTACGAACGTATACGTCCAGCAATAATCTGATTACCCATGTTCCACGCGAGTGGCGAACCTATTGATGTTGTTGTAGAGTCAACAGTTTCAACAACCATAGTATCGGCTATCGATTGCATATCGTATCTATAAACCTTCGCATTGAGATAGGCTGTGATAACCATATCACTCGAATCAGGGGTATTTCTTATCTCTTTCTCTACCGGAGCAGGAGGCGTTGGTTCTACCACTGGTTTCTTCGCCAGTGAATCTGCTAACTCCTTCTCTTTTTCTAACTTCTCTAAATATAGGTTGTCGTTTAGGTACCTCTTCAACTCTTTATCAAAGCGTTTCTCGTATCGTTTCATCCTTTTATCTGCACGCTTGCGCTCCTTAATATTCATACTATCAAGTTGTGCATTATTATATAGTGGTATAAAACTTGGAAGTTTGTTCCACTTAAGAATGGTGTCGCGCCTTGCAGCAGGCGGTAATGAGTCGAGTAGGTTTTGTTTGCGAATAGAGTCTGTACGCTCTTTCTCAATCATTTTAATACTATCTAATGCTGTATCAACTTTATCATTAGTGATACTATCCCTCTTTGGTGGCATAGCCCCCGTAGACTTCAATGCACTCTCCACCTTCTCAGCAAGCTCTTCGTTAGGTTTATTTGGAAGAGTGTCGAGGATTATTTTCGCCGTATCGGGCATATTACTTCGCTCTAAAATAGGAGCGACAATAATTGTATCCGCCGAGACATAAACCGTGTCCCGAGTGGCTACATCATAACTAAGTGCGGATGGTCTTTTTGTCATAAGAACTCTTCGGCTAACGTTCCAAAAATAGCCGTAGTCCCCAAATGTTGATGCCATTTGCACCGTATCATTGATTTGAATATTACGCTTTAACTCTACTTCATTAATATCACTAAAATATATAAGTGAATCCGACCAGCACTCTTGATCTTTAGTTAGTATGTATGAGTTTTTTTCAAAGTGGTATATGTTTCCCAGTTGCTCATACCTTCCCTTGTCGGCCTGTAGATACTCTCCCTTTACATTCCATATGTTTGTTAGAGTGTTGAAATTGGCAACTTGCGTATTTTGGTTATATTTAAGAGCATTCGTCTTTAATAAGTACTCCTCATTCTCCATTGCGACCTTTTCATTGAGAGTGATAAGCTTGTTTTCACTGTCATACTCCCCACTTATTGCCTCCATATTGTTTGTGCCTTGCTTTAGGGTTGCACCTTTAGAGAAGTATCCTATGCGGTTTCGAGTATTAAAATACATCTCTCTTGTATACATGGTAACATCTCCATCAACAACCTTAATAAGTTCGGAAAGTACACGCGCTATATCTGTCTCTCCATTATATACAACCTTATCACCATATATATATATAGAATCTTGGTTTATTATAACATTGCCAAACGCTTCGAAACGCCTTTCGCTGTACCTATAAGCTGTGTCGCAAGATATTATGGCTCCATTGTGAATGAGAAAAACATCCCCAACAAGTTTTACAACAGATGTGTCGTTAATCTGAACAAGCCGAGTCTCTTTTGCTCTATAATCAACGGCAGCTTTCTCTTGAGAGAAAACTGCCCCTGAAGCAATTAACATAAGAACTGCAACTATTACGCGCCTGCCAATATCTACTATTTGTCCCACGCCTCTTTTATGATTTTATATTCACTGTATGGCTTCTCAATACGTACATACATACGTTCTTTCTGCTTTTTAAGCCATTTTTGGAACACTGCATCTGTTTTTTTACTCAAAGCAAGCTCTCTAAGCTGACTGTAATCATCTTTCATGTTTGCTATATGCTCTTTTATTTTACCGTCAAGCCTAACAATTTTGTAAACTATATTTCCAGATTCATCATACGACTGGAAAGGCTCACTTACCTCACCCACTTTTAAACTGCTAAGTGCACTATAATCGCTTTGAAGTTCGTTAACAAAGAACTTAGTAGATTTAAGTTCAACAGCACCATAGTAGTTAGCTTGCTGACTATTAACAACAGTACCACCCGTTTTGTTGGTCGCTTCATCTTCCGAGTATTTGCCCGCTGCCTCCTCAAAAGTTATGCTCTTATCAACTATTGCAGTACGTATGCTGTCAAGCCTTGCGTGTGCCTTTTGTAAATCTTCAAGAGTAAACTTAGTACGCATTAGAATATGCTTTATATCATATTTATCTCCATTTTTTCCAACTAATTGGATAATATGAAAACCCTCGTCTGTCTCAACAATATTTGATACCCCGCCAATTGGTAATGATACCATTGCATCCGCAAATTCTGGAACAACCATTTGCGAAGTTACAGTCATATTACCTCCTCTTTTTGCACTCTCATGGTCTGAATATAGCGTTGCAAGAGCCGAAAAGTTAGCCCCATTCATGATTCTTTCACGCATCTCCAAAAGCCTCTCCTTAACAGCACTTCTTGTAGCCTCAGTTGATGGAGCTTTAAGCATTATTTGCGAATACTCGTATTGCTCAGGGATAATTGATAGTGAATCTTTATCCATTTTTCCTATTATAGACTTAACCTCTTTAGGTGTTATGATAACTTTACTTCTTATCTCTTCTGTCATCATTTGAGCTAGCATCTGCTCCCTCATCTGATCCATCAACTCAACTCGTAGCATGAATAGTGGTTTCCGGTATCTCTGCTCTATGGCTTGTACCGAACCTAACTGCTCTGTTAGCTGCCCAATTCTTGCTTCAACCGATTGAAGAATATTTGCATGAGGTAACTCTAATGAGTCAAGTTCCGCCTGTGCAGCTAAAAGTTTCTGCGTCATCATACTATTGAGCATATTTGCCACCTCATCATTAGTAAGTTTTTCCGTGAAAGGAATTCCATTTTGCTCTTTTAGATAGGCTTCTGTCATCAATATGTCAGATTGTAGAATCATTCTATCTCCAATTACAGCTATAACTCTATCTGCGACAATAACCTCTTTCTTATTGTCTTGTGCGTAACTATTAATCATTAAAGCTCCTGCGAGCATAAATATAGCTGTTAAGCTAAAAAATTTAATTTTCATATTCTAAATAATGTATAATATTCTACAATAAATTATATTTTGCCTCGCCTTTTCTTATGGCGGTATAGTATAAACTATCTCTAACACTTTCTAAGTATTTCCTTTTTCTATCCACCGATATTGTTGTGTGTATCATATTTCTCACAACATCTCGCGGAGCAATTGTTCCTTTAAGCTTTCTGCTAATTATGCGAACAAAGAATATATCGTTATCATCTTTAAACTCATAAACGCCATCTTTTTTTAGCATCGCATCCATTTTTTCCTTAGGGAAAGGTAGCATTTTTAGTACATCACTAAAACTATACCATTGATCGGACATCTCCCTTTCAGTAAAGTCGTCTCTCTCTGCTAACGATTTTATATCTGTATACTCTTCGCTACGAGTAGATTTAAATTTTCGTCTAAGTGTTCGTATATCCGAATACTTATTTGATACTACCACAACACGGGCCTTAACTATATTATCTGTTAACACGAATGTAGAGCGATTTTCATCGTAATATCTATTGATATCATCTTCGGTAACATTTACTTTTAGGTTTTGCGTATAATCCTTTTCAAAGTAGTGAGTATAAAGTGACCTACGGTAGTCATCAACCAACTTCTCTACCTCATTCTTCATCTTCGTATACTTTTTGGCTGCATACTGCTCAATAACTCTGTTTCTTAACCACTCTTTGGCATAAACGTTAATTATATCCAATGAGTCAACATAGTTTAGACCTTCAACATCCAAACCGATAACATCTTTCAAATAGAGTTTATGATCGTCAACATTAGCAACCACCGTACTTCCTTTAGTTTCTCTAAAGGCAAAGGTGTCGCAACTTTGTAAGCTAATAATAGACAAAATGACGATTAATATGCTATAATATTTCATAATAGTCAAAATAATTTTTTTTGCACCTCATAAATGAGGGCTACGATATATAAAACGCACAAATTTACGGAAAAAAAATGATTCTACCATAGGGTTTAAGAAAAAAAAATCATTTTTTTTGATAAATATTTGGAAATAAAAATAATAATAACTATATTTGTATTATAATACGAGACAAAGAAGATGTTGTGGAGGAGGATATATGTTGTGAGGTGGTGAGACTATACGTTTTATGTTAAATTTTTGCTGAAAGGGGATTTAATTGTAAACTAATGCACTAAGGACACTTTTAATGTGTAATTATACAGGTATCTGTTAAATTAATTAATTTAACGAGTTGAAGAGATAATAACATGCAATCAAAAGTGATTTAAGTTAAAAAACAGTGAGTAACTTTTAAATTTTTTAAACTTATGACAACAATTCCAACAGCAGTTGAGATTATCATTAGAAAAAAGCCATTCTTAGAGAGTGGATTGGTATCTGGGATAATTAATCTATCCGCCCTATCGAGGCAAATTAAACCTGAAGTAGAGGACTTAGTAGGTAGAGAGGTTAATGACGGAGCAATCACAATGGCGCTAAACCGCTTAGCACCAAGAATGGAGATATCGTCTTCTGCAAAATTTAAAGAGGCGGTAGAGAACATGGGAGATATTATCGTTCGTTCAAACTTAACGGATTACACCTTTGTTAATTCACCAACACTATTTGAAAAACAGTCGATGCTATTGAGTAGGGTGAAGGATATGAACGATATATTTTGTACGTTTTCTCAAGGTATTAATGAGACAACGATTGTAGTGAGTGCGGCACTATCTCCATTGATTGAGGAGATATATGGTCAGGAGAATTGCACGTCGAAGGTAAATAGTTTATCATCGGTGACAATTAAGCTACTTGCTAATAA
>CAYIZU010000127.1:0-6082 GCA_964367795.1 uncultured Rikenellaceae bacterium
CCACTTAATGCACTACTTCTTGGTGAGAGGTATTCTGAAAACCTTGGAGTTAATATCAAACGTGTACGTATTACAATATTAACAGTTACAGGAGTTTTAACGGCCGCGACAACAGCTTTCTGTGGTCCTATATCTTTCTTAGGTTTAGCGGTGCCACATATAGCGCGCCTGCTACTAAAAACCTCTTCACATGGGGCTCTTGTACCTGCAACACTTGTAATAGGTTCGGCTGTTGCTCTTGCGTGTAATATCCTTACAGTTACACTATTTAAAGGTAGTGTTGTGCCTCTGAATGCTATTACTCCTCTTATTGGTGCACCCGTAATTATATATGTTATTGTAAATAAAAATAAAATCTCATATTTTAACTAATTATTTTGGCTATGAAAAGCAATAGAGAGATAGAGTTAGCACGTGATTTTATTACCCATACTAATGCAAATATTTTTCTTACTGGAAGGGCCGGAACAGGTAAAACGACTTTCCTACATGAGGTGGTAAAGAGTGTAAAAAAACGCGTTGTTGTGGCTGCTCCAACAGGTATAGCGGCACTTAATGCAGGGGGTGTCACTCTACACTCTTTCTTTATGCTACCCCTGACACCATATTTGAAAAATAGTGAACATTTCGAGGCTGGACGTAGGAAATTTCAGCGATTAAGTAAGGTGAAAAAGGAGCTTATTCGCTCTATTGAACTACTGGTCATTGATGAGATAAGTATGGTGCGCGCAGATACTTTAGATGGCGTTGACGATATTCTACGAAGAGAGCGGGATTCGAATAAGCCGTTTGGTGGTGTGCAACTCCTGCTTATTGGCGATGTGCAACAATTAGCACCTGTCTGCAAAGAGGAGGATTGGGAGATGATGCGCCATGAATATAATTCACCATATTTTTTTGATTCAAAGGCTTTTAGGGGATGTAAATTCTCTACTATTGAGTTACAAGAGATATTTCGCCAGAGTGATAATCATTTTACGAGCATGCTCAATGCCATACGTGATAATATGGTGACTAACGATATTGCAACGGCTATTAATAGTCGTTACAATCCCGATTTTGAACAAGGTGTTGATAGTGGATATGTAACTCTTACAACACATGTATATAAAGCTACAAAGATAAATCAAGAGATGTTGGCTATGATAGATGAGCCGATAAAATATTATGAAGCTTCAATATCCGGTGAATTTCCTGAAAATAGCTATCCTAATGATACTGTTTTAAAGCTAAAGTTAGGGGCACAGGTTATGTTCATAAAGAATGGTACGTCGGATGGTGTTAACTACTATAATGGTATGATGGCTATCGTTACGGAGATAGGGCATGATTATGTTATGGTTCTGCCCAAAGATGCCGAGGAGGAGATGAGCGTGAGAGCTATTGACTGGGAGAATAAAGAGTACGTATTAGACAAGGAGAGTGGCGAAGTAAAAGAGACTATTAAAGGTGTATTTTCTCAATTACCGCTGAAGTGCGCATGGGCTATAACAATACATAAGAGTCAAGGGTTAACATTTGATAAGGCAATAATTGATGTAGGCCGTGCTTTTGCTCACGGGCAGGCTTATGTGGCTTTTAGTCGTTGTCGTAGCTTAGATGGCATGGTACTAAAATCCCCTTTTACCTCTATGTCAATAATACGCAATGAGCAGGTTGAGCAATTTGGACATTTCGTAAGTCAGAATCATACCAACGAAGATGAGGTGGAACTCTATAAGAGGGAGTATTTCAGAGATATGTTATGCGATATTTTTAGTTTTGATAATATGGCAAAATATACCCGTAAGCTCTATGCTATCACACGTGATAAACTATCAACAACCTACCCGCAATTTCTTGAAAATATGAAAATTGCTTTAGAGGTTGTTCATGGTGATATTGGTGAGGTATCGGGGAAATTTCATAACCAAATAGATAACATAATAAGGAGAAGTGAAGATTATCGTCATGATAACTATCTTGTTGAGAGGGTAGTAAAAGCATCAAAATATTTTTCGGATAAGTTGTCGCCACTTTCAACTGTTGCAGCCGAGCTTAAGCATATAACCTCAGACTCCAAAGAGGTAAATAAGCGACTAACACAGCTGAAAAGTGATTTTTTAGGCGAGTATAGGGTGAAAAGCGATTTTCTTGATATGTGTAGTGTGGAAAAACCAGTCGATATTGAACAGTATAGACGTATAAAAATAGGAGATATAACGACTTCTACTTCGAAAGATAAAAAGAGAGGTAGTGCATCTAAAGGTATAGATATTAAACATCAAGAACTATATGATATGCTGTGTGAGTGGCGTCGTGAGGTAGGGGAGGGTAGTACTCTCTTTAAAGTATTGCCAAATAAGGCCTTGGTGCAAATATCAACTTTATTACCACTTACAAAGAGAGAGCTTGCGATGGTTAGTGGAGTTGGAAAGCAGAAAATCATTAATTATGGCGATGATATAATAGATATAGTTACGCAATATTGTGAGAAAAAAGAGATAGTAGTTGCATGTGAACGCAAGGAGTTATCTATTGATTTCTCCGATAAGGATAGTCCAATAAAAAGTCAAGTCATTAGTTATAACATGTATCATGAAGGTCTATCAGTGGAGGATATATCTTTACAGCGTAAATTATCAATAACAACTATATATGGGCATTTAGTGCAATGCATAGAGAGTGGCATGCTATCTGCTGAGGAGTTTATTACTAAAGATAAGATAGAACATATTGCAAGGTATATGGAGCATTTTGATGGTTCGTTAACATCGCTAAAACTTGTTCTTGGGGATGATTTTTCATATAATGATATACGTATCGCCTTAACAGTTCTCTCTCCAAGAGAAGATGATGAGTTGTGATGCAACATTTTTATTAATTAAAACATCTTATTATAAAGGTGGCTTCTAAAAATTGCTTTTGGGCAATTCTTAGAACCCACCTAAAATAACCTTTAAAAATGATATAACTATGAAAAAGATTGTTGTTTTATTATTAATTGCTATCTGTATGGTAAATATGGATAGTTTCTCGCAAAAGAATAAGAAGAGAGAGAAGTTTGATCCAGTAGTTAAGGAGCAAATATTAAATAAAAAGTATAAGCTAAAGGCTCTTAGGGCGCTGCCACAAGGGTGGAAGTCTGTATCTCTTGATGGTAGGTATTTCCTCGAGATTAAAGGCGACTCGATTATATCATATCTTCCCTATTATGGCAGAGCTTACTCTATACCTTATGGTGGCGGAGATGGACTTGATTTCAAAGGAGCTATTCAGGAGTATGAGATAGAAGAAGGGAAGAAAAATCGTCTTGATATTGATATAGAAACACGTAGTAGAGAGGATAGTTATACCTTTAAAATACAGATATATCCTAATGGTAGTGCAAATATAAGTGTAAGTTCTAATAATCGTCAGTCTATATCATATATAGCAGAGTTAGAGATTGATAATTAGTTAATATTAAAACGGGGTATGAAACCGTCTCGAATTATTTCGAGGCGGTCTTTTTTATTAGAAATTTGTATCAAAATTCAGTTTTGGTGCTTCGTGATGAGTATAAAACGGAGCGTACTTATGTACGTGAGTATTTATGCGATTCAGGAAGTGACAAAAATGTTTTTGAGACAATTTCATTGCCCTAAAATACAAATTGAAATACAGCATACAACATTTAGGGCTCAACTTATCAAAAGTTGAGCCCTAAATTATTAGTGTATGGTTGTAGATTATTCTATCGTTATACGTTTGGTTGCCTTAGCCTCTATATAAGAGTCCTTTTTCGGCAGTAATATTGTTAAAATACCATTTTCTTGTTTCGCAGAGATTTTTGTTTTGTCAACATTATCTGGCAATATTAATGTTTGGCGGAATTGCGAGTAAGCGAATTCATGACGTATATATTTCCCTTTCCTTAGATCTTCATCACGCTCGGAACTCCATGAGCAACTGATATTTTCTTTGTCATCATTCTCTGTTTCATTCGCCTCTTGTGCCTTTTCGCATTTTTTTTCCATTGTTATTTCAAGGTGATTTTCATTTTTTATTTCAATCATGAAATCATCTTTACTCATACCAGGTGTTGATATCTCAACACGGAAACGTTTATCGCACTCAATGATGTTAATTGCAGGTGTGGAATCCATCACCTTTGCCATCCAATCATTACCCATAAAATCATTTAAAATACTTGGAAACCAAGTTTGATTCTTTCTTGTTGATAACATAACTTTATTTTTTTTGATTAATAAATAATAGAAAATAGTTTACTCTTTAGAGGTGTTCTTTCTGCAGAGTGACTCTTAATTTAGTACACAAAACACCTGCAAAATGTGTACCACATTAATGAAGTATGGAAGACTTTTATAAAAAGTCTTTAAGAAATGAGAATTTAGCGAAAACGAGGACTTTAGCCCGGCTTTTTTGCTTGTTATAAATTTTATATATACCTTTGTGCACAAATTGGTTAAGAGAGTAATTATGAAGTTTATAATATATATATCAATAGTCTGTTTTATTGTTGCCGCATACTTGATATGGCGATTGATTTTACCCTTGAAGTTAAAAAGGAATATTACCATTATATTATCCTTAATAATGGTGCTACTTGTCGCTGCGTTTCCAATGAGTAGATACATTCCAAATGCTATTATATCAAGTAGTGCGCAGATGATGGTAGGCATTGTTACATATATGTTTTTAGCATGTATAGTCAAGGATATAACACGCTTTTTTATTCGAAATAAGCGCACATTTGATGTGTATGGCGCACTGGCGGTGGTTGGTGTCTCTTTTTTTCTAACCTTGGGGGCATATATCAACTCGCTAAACCCTCGAACTGTTGAGGTTGATGTGGTTGTCAATAAACTTCCAGACTCATTAAAAGGTTTTCGTATTGTTCAACTTACAGATTTGCATGTAACCCCAGCAACGCGAGATGGATGGCTTAATAGTATTGTAAAAAGGGTTAATAAACTAAATCCTGATATTGTTGTCCTTACGGGAGATGTTGCTGATATGAGTCTTGATAAACATAAGAGGTTACTCAATAGCTTGCGCTGTATTAAATCAAGATATGGAAACTATTTTGTTGATGGAAATCACGAATACTATTCGAACAAGATAACCACATGGGAGGAGGTGATGAAAGATTTAGGATTCACTATGTTGGATAACACTAATCGCCTAATTGAGCATAATGGTGGTAAAATTCTCATTGCTGGTGTTAGCGACCCTACTTCACGGAGCTATGGAACTGCAATACCAAATGTCGTTAAAGCTGCATCAAACCCATATGATACGGATGTTGAGATACTTCTTGCTCATCAGCCAAATATCGTTCATAAAGCTGCAAAAGCTGGTTTTGATATTCAATTGTCGGGTCATACGCATGGAGGTCAATTCTTTCCTTTTACCTTAGTTGTTGATATGGTTCAAGAGCATTTAAAAGGATTATATGATATTGATGGATTAAAATTATATGTTAGTCAAGGGACAGGGACTTGGGGGCCACAATTAAGGCTTGGTACAAAGACCGAGATAACAGTTATAGAATTAAAATAGGCATAACAATGAAGTTCAAAGATATAATTGGGAATAGTGAATTAAAAGAGGCAATTACTGTTCAAATAGACAAAGGACGCATACCGCACGCTCAAATATTTGAAGGGCGTTGTGGTTATGGTACCTTGCCTTTTGCTCTTGCATATGCTCAATATCTCAATTGCGAAAACCCCGTAGATGGTGATTCTTGTGGGGTGTGTAACTCATGTATTAAGAGTGAGCAGCTACAGCATCCAGATATATGTTTCGTTTTTCCAACGGGTGTACCATTAGGTAAGAAAGGTAAAAAAGATGACTATATAAGTACCGATCTCATTGCGGAATGGCGTAAAGCAATAATGGGGAGCCTACCAAAAGGGTATTTTCGTGAAAACGACTGGTATAAAATAAGCGGTATTGGTGGAGAGAAAGGGAATAGCCAAGGTGCAATAGGTCGTGCTGAAGCAGAATATATATCATCTATAATGCGATATAAGCCAACAGAAAAAGGGTATCGTGTTGTTATTATATGGCTTCCCGAGAGGATGAATAGTTCTGC
>CAYIZU010000128.1:0-5996 GCA_964367795.1 uncultured Rikenellaceae bacterium
ATTTCTCAAAAAAAGATTGCCTCGAAATAATTCGAGACAGCCTCAATTTATAATAAAGCCCATAATTGCCCCTTCATATATTAAATAATTAATATTTGATATGAGTAATAAAACAATAATAATGGGCTTAGTCGTGTCTGTTTTTACAGCTATCATATTGCTAATGCAAGGTTGTGCAAAGGATGAAAACTATACACAACCGTATAATGAGGAAAATATTGGCTTTGCTTCTGCAACAGGCGGTAGTAAGGTGGCTCGAGGTACATCAATAACCATAGATAATCTATATGATATGGGTGTCTTTGCCTATGTGACAGATAGTGAAGCTGCAAATAGTGAAAATTATGGCTTAAAGATGTTTCATGCTAAATATTATAAATCATATGCAAACTATTTTAAGCCTGCAGAAACTCAGCCTAATGGCTCTTTTGGTAGCTTCATGTGGACATCCGAGTTTCATCACTTTTATGCATATGCCCCCTTTAATGCAGAAGGTGTTGAGACTGATGCTACAACTTATAAAGTTCCATCTATCAAGTTCTTGCAAACAAGCAATGACCCAACAACACATGTTGATTTGTTGTATTCTAATATGCTTAATACGCTACGACCGCAAAATTCAGCTTTAAATATGAATTTGGAACATGCATTATCAAAGGTGACGCTATCAGCAAAGAACTCTTCAGTAGATCAATCGCCATATATTAAGATAAACATGAAAAGTGTTAAGTTTGGGAATATTTCTCAGAGTGCTGTGCTAAAATTCTATGACGATAAAAAAGGTGCAGAATGGATTGAACATAGTGGTGTATCTATATATACTTTTGATGCAGGGGGTATAGAGGTTGGAGCAACAAAAACAGAGATATTGGGAGATGAGAGTAATAGCACGCTATTTCTTATACCTCAAAACCTTAACAGTAATTCAGCATATATAACCGTAGTGTACGAATATGCTGGTTTTGATAAAAGTCAAACAGTTCTATTACCCGATAACTGGGAAATGGGAAATGCTTACAACTATATACTATCTATTGACCCAAACTTAGGAACTGTTGAAATTACGGCACAGTTACTTGATTGGGAGAATACAGAAGATATAATATCTGAGGTGACCTATTCATACCTATATCTCGAAAAATCAACCTACTCAATGGGATATACTGCTGGAGAGGAGAAATTATTAGATATTAACTTCTCAACTAATGTGCAAGATGATATATTAAGTATAGAGTATGATAGCAAAGGTAAACCTACCGGTAATGAAGTTGAGCTTGACAAAGCATCGCGAGTAATACGGGCTAAATTTTATCCAAATAAATATTATGAGACAGATACCATAACTTTAATAACAGGTTCTATAAAGACTAAAATAAAGTTTGAATTTCACCCTCTGGAGGTTATTGACTATTCAAGTGTCACAGAGGTAAACTCAATACTGGGTATAACTGGCGACAAACTTATAACATCAAATAGTTATTTTATCTAAGCTTCGGATAATGTAATTAAAGATTACTATATCCCAATAAGCGACCAGATAAGTAGGTTTCACACTATTGATTTAACCAATATAAATAACTGGAATGTGCAAACATATGCTTATGATAATAGATTATCTGTAAATAGGTTGGAGTACACAAAGATAGCTAATAGAAATGGAAAGAGTTGTTTTAAGATATCTATTCCTGAAGGATATAATAATCCGGGTAATATAATAGTATCAGTTACTGATAACAGCGGTAAAATACTCTGGACATGGCATCTGTGGATAACAGATTACGACCCTAATAGTATCTTGAAAAATGGAACACATGGAACGGATATTATGTATGATAATACCGGTGCAGTTTATAGATATCAAGATTTAGATTATAGTTGCCATATGGATAGAAATATCGGAGCCGTAGCAGCCGGTTTTGAAGGACAAGGCGAGTTGGGTGGTCGAGGTTGGTTAGCATATCAATATGGACGTCTTGCGCCTATATTTGGTCATCAAGCGCATTTTGCTGATGGTACGAGATATATTACTAATAGAGTTAACACAGGAAGAGATGGTGTTTCCGTTATGGAGGCAATACAAAACCCTAATGCGGTATATTATAATGTGTACGAGATGGATTGGTGTAATGACCTATCAACCGTTGGTAAGGTGTGGAATGATAATACAATTGTTGGTAACACTGCAACCAATAAAGATGAGGCGGTATATGAAAAATCTATTTTTGATCCTTCTCCACTGGGCTGGATGATACCTCCAATGGGTGAGTATTATGTTGATGGAGGATGGAGTGTCGAAAATAATGGACATACATATATAAGTAGCTCTGGTAATAAATACTATTCAACGATAAATACAGACCCTACTACAGGTGTTGCAAATATTGTTATAACAAACTATACTATTATGTGGACTAATACCGATATACCAGCAACGGACAAGGTTAGTGCTAAAGCGGCAGGGCTGCGTTTAGAGAATTATGCAACTGTACCAAGTGCATCGCATGATAAAAGGCTACCGCACACTCTTGGGGCAAGTATTAGACCTATTTTACAGTTTAAATTAGATGGAAGTTTTTAATATGCAAATAATAAATAAATTATCAATTATATCAGCACTAATAGCCCTATTTTATGGCTGTGCGAAATACGAAGAGTTTGATACTATTACACCTAATGATAGTTCGTTAGTGTGTATAACGACTAATTATAATAACGATTTCATATCTCAGTCACTAACAAAATCGGTGATGAATATTGCTACGTCGCGTGAATCGGAGATGAAAAATGCTACTATGTTTGTATTCACTAATGAGAATCCAATTAGTGCCACTCAACCTGATGCTAATGGTACATTTTTAATGTATGCCGAGACAAATTATGATAGTGCAGCTAAGGCGTATAAAACCTATATTAAGCCCTATAATAAGCCAGTTACCGTATTTGCCGTTGCTAACCTGCCGCAGTCGGTCTTAGATAGAATAAAGAGTATATATGATAATGGTGAAATAATTACCTATCGCGAATTTATTCAGATGACAATTCTCCCTATTGCACATAAAACAATAGAAGATGGTAGGGTAGTAGCCAATGAAGATAATGTTATTTTGGAGAATAAATCAGACGGTAGCGGCATTTTACCCATATCTGTTGACCCCATACAGCTAAGTGCCTTAACGCAAGAGGTTGTTGATATGGCAGACGCGCAAAATGAAAAAGCCTCTTGGTCGAAATTTGGCTACTCTCGAATAGATGTTGTTATTGATATGCCAGAAGATGAGAAGAAAAATGTTAAACTAATTGAGGCATATCTTAGTAATGTACCTATTGTTCCAAATTATACTGGAGTGGTGGATGATGTGGAGTATCTTGATTATACATTACCAGTTACTCCTGCAACAAATGTTTATACACCCGAGCAACCTGATGCTGTTGGCAGTGATGATATAATTCAAGGATTATATATGTATCCTAATACAGTTGTTGAGGGAGTTACAGCTACTAATCAAGTGTATATCATCGTAAAAGCTAACACTTTAGAGTCCGACGGTGATGAATACTATAAGGTGCTAATTGAGTATGATAAAAACGGCGATGGTATTATGGAGCACTCTATTGAGCGTAATACAAGATACCGATTACTTATTAAGGCATTTTCGGGTAACGGTTACTTGACATTAAATGAGGCATTGGATAATCCGCCATCAAATGTGCAATTCGATATAACCATTGATAGTGATTCCGGTAATGAGTTCTTGGTAACTAATGGTACCAGCTATATGGCTTTAAGTAATACTGTTGTTGATTTATATGGTGAAAAGAGTAAGGTGATTGGTAAATCGTTCGTGGGTTTTTCGGTATATTTTGAACAAAATTCAGAAATATACGCGCCGGAAACTCCCCTTAATGTTACACGGAAGATAACCACTACATCCCCCGGATTAATAGTATTAAATGGAGCCGATTTTGCCACTAATTTCAAAGAGAAAGAGAAGTATGAGGTTAAGCTAATGATTGACGATAATTTTACAGGTACTGGGGAATTGATGGTTCGCGTTGGTAGCTTGGTTCAGAAGATAGTTGTTAATCATGCGGAACTTGCCAGTACCGCAAGAGCAATTGACAATTATGAAAATTCTCAATATACTTACGCTTATCTTGATTATGGAGAAGAGGTGACAACAGACATAGCCACTTGGATTAGATTCGGCGACACGTCAGACCTTGAATATGTAGCAAAGCCTAACGAAGGAGTGCCTATCACTTTGACAGCTCTTGCTATGGGCTATAGAGATAATTTCGATTGTCCAGCTTTTATTTATAATTTGGATGGTGAGAGTGTGAGAGTATATATCTATCAAGAGAGCGTTGAGGAGATAGATTATAGCGACCCTGGTACTGTTAATAGTTATATTGGAGGAACATATGCTTCACGTGAGACTCTAACACTATCAAATACCTATATATTAAATCCAAGTAAGGTTAATGCTCGTAAGTATTATATTCCTATATCTTCAAGAATTAAAGAGGTATGGAGTAATAGGGCATATGCTACAAGTGCGGAGTTGGCTCCTTATGATGATGGAACGGGGAATTTTAAATTGCCAGTAGATTGGAATGTAGAGGTCGTGTGGTATGATTCACAACGCGTATACGATGGTCATTTAGAGTTCAGGCGCGACTTGCCAAACCCTAATACAGGAGAAGAGCGTATGTCGGTGATAATACCTGCAAATATGGAAAATTTTGGCAATGTATTGGTATCCGTAGTAGATGGGGCTGGTAATATCTTATGGTGTTGGACTTTCTGGATTACAAACTACAATCCTACATCTATTGCGCGAGTGTCGAATCCTGATAATGGTGCAGGTAGTTATACCAGTTACTATGATGAGACACAAGATAAGAGTGTTGGAATATTTACCGCTGCTGGTAGTCGTGTTTATGAGGATGCAATTCATCGCTATAATGGTAGCACGTGGAGTAATAATACCCTTAATGGAAAGCGTTTTATTATGGATAGAAACTTTGGAGCTTTTGCAAATAGTTCTGTAGGTCATGGTACGGTGTTAAGTATTGATAAAACGTCGGTTATTGCCCCTCCTTCATCGGGCGCATGCTTTGCTCAGCATGGTAACCCACGACCTTTTACCGGTGTTGGAGCACTTAAAGGGGATGGTACGCCGTTCGAATTTGTAGAGTCGTCGGTGGAGATAGAGAGGTCTATTATCTATATCCTACAACATCCATATGAATTTTTTCATGGAGGACCAAGCTTCGGTACATGGATTGACGACGCAACGAATCCGGGAGTAAACGATACAGACCACATATGGTATGATGTGTCACTATCAACTGGTAGAGTAGGGGATAAAGTTAAAAAATCGATTTTCGACCCATCGCCACTTGGCTGGATGCTTCCAACAAGATATACATTTGATGATTTCAGCTACGATACAGTAAAAGACGATTTTACAGTGCCAGCACGAAGTAATACAGCAAAGATATATAATGGATTTGCATACTTCTACTTCACAAGCTATCGCTCTTCCGATGGAGGGGTTCTTAAGGATGCAAAACAGGACAGTAACCTTAATGATATATGGATAAGAAGTAACGAGGCTGCAGATGGTAAAGATGGTTATTCGCTTGCTATGGATTCAGATGATAACACTTTTGGTACGAATGTCGTATCAGGTAAGGCAGCAGGTTTATCGTTCAGATGTGTAACTCAAGCGGAGTATTAGTGCTAACAAACATGTAAATGACCAATATTTGCATACTATTTTGAGAAGAAATGTCAAATTATTTGGTCGTTGAAAATATTGTTCGTAAATTTGCAAACAATTAGTAAATTTACGAACAATATTATTTAATTAAAAAGAGAGAAATATGAGTAAAAGTCAAGGTATCAGTTTTTTTGAGCGTTACTTAACAATATGGGTAGCACTTTGTATTGTTGTAGGTATTTTTATTGGACAATATTTACCTGCGATTCC
>CAYIZU010000129.1:0-230 GCA_964367795.1 uncultured Rikenellaceae bacterium
GACTATCACTTTTAGGAAAAATGTTCGACTTTTTTTGTCTCTTAGGTCTCTTAGGTCTTGTTGGAATGAATATTAAGAATGGTATAGTCTTGGTTGACCAAATAGATATTGAGTTAGCAGGTGGAAAGAGTCCATTAAGAGCCGTTCTTGATGCCACTAAATCACGTGTCGTGCCGGTTACAATGGCGTCGGGAACGACAATACTTGGAATGTTACCCCTGCTCCCGGAT
>CAYIZU010000129.1:240-5949 GCA_964367795.1 uncultured Rikenellaceae bacterium
ACATTTTTAACTATTATCGTCCTACCGGTTGCCTACTGTTTAATTTATAAAATAAAAAATAATGAGGTGTAGTTTAATAATTATTCTTTTTGTTACTATATGTGGGGTTGTACAAAGTTCGCCAATCGATACCCTTCGCTTGTCTAATGAAGAGTATCGTAAGAAGGTGCTTGATTATAGTCTTGAACTGAAGCAGATTAACGAAAAACTATTTCAAGCAGAGCAAGAACTTCGTAATATTAAAAGTGGCATGCTTCCTCAATTATCGGGAGAGTTGAATTTTAACTATATAATGGATAATCTTGATTTTAAGGTTGATAACTATGTTTTTGAATTGAGTCATTATAACTATGGGGTGGCAGTTACTATTGCACAAAATATTTATTCGGGTGGTGCAATTCGAATAGGTAGCAGGGTTGCTGAGAAGGGTGTTAATATGGCTATGCAAGCGCGACTGCTTACTATTGATAATGTAGTGTATGGAGCCGATTATGCATATTGGAGTCTTGTTGCCGTTGGGGAGTATTATCGCATGTCGTGGCGTTATCTTAATATCGTTAAAGGGGCTGCAGAACTTGTTAGGGAGAGGTATGAGAGTGGTTTAATATCGAAGAACGACTTACTACTTATTGATACAAGATTGGCAGAGGCAGAGTTGAATTATACAAATCTTCGAGGGAAACTCATAAGTGCTAAAATAGCATTTAATGTAATGAGTGGAGCATCAAACCAAGTGCCAGTTACGTCAAAAGATAGGATATATGTTAACAATCCTACACTACCTAAGATGATGAGTTTAGAGGAGGTTTTATCTCTTCGACCCGATTATCTTATGGCGATATATCAGGTGAGTATCTCCCGCAAGTTGCTATTGGAGTAACAGGTAACTATCAAACACAGAGTATAAATTTTGATGATAATCTACAATGGAGTGGAGTTGCCTTTGCACAGGTTAAAGTGCCAATTTTTGCCGGAGGTAGCCGTCGATACCGTATAGCTAAAAGTAACTCGCAAATTCGAAATTATGAGTATGCAATGCAGCAAGTACGCGACAATGCTATAAAAGAGATTACAACTGCGTTCAGTGATATTATATCGGCGGTAGAGCAGCTGAAAATATCTACACAGAACATGAAGAGTGCCGAGGAGTCTTTAGAGTTGAGTAATTATAGTTTTAGCCAAGGGCAAATATCCATTATAGACCTTATGCAAGCACAGGTTTCATGGCTGTCGGCTAATAATGGAATGATAGCTGCAAGTTATAATTATCATATTGCTCTATCGGTTTATTATAAGTCAACTGGCACGATATTTGATTAAATTTCTACTATGATAAGACAAGTAGAATTTATAAGTGATGGCATCGTTTTACGAGGCTATCTGCACTCGCCTGATTTTATGGAGTGCGATAAGATATACCCAATAGCTATATTCACGGATGGAAAATCAATTGCTAAGAATAGATATGTTGTTGAGGTGGCTCGTCGTGGCTATTTGACTCTATCCTTTGATTTTAGAGGGCATGGCGTGAGCGATGGCTATCAATCGTCAGAATCGCAAATGGAAGATATTAGAAATGCAATTAGCTTTGTGTTAACGCTACCAGAAGTTGATGCTAATAATGTATATATATCAACTGAAAGTGCCCTTTGTAATGCGAATGAGTATTTGACCATTGGTGAAAAATTATCTCAAAATGAGCTGTGTCAGTGTTTTAAAAAAGAGGAAAATAGTGGTAGTCAGTGGTTTTAAAAAGAAATTGTCTCAAAATTTAATTTTGAGACAATTTCTTTTTAAAGGGTCGACTAAGTAATCGACCCTTGAAAAAGGTTGGCGAAGATTTTTGATTTTGGCTGAGTGCATTTGGGTTTTATCTCGCTTTAGTGTAGCGGGTTTACTCCGAAGTGAGATAGAGACCAAAAGCGCCAGCCAAAAGCGGAAATATTGCCAGACTTTAGCTATAAAACTGAAAAAGCTGGTTGAAAACAAAAATCACCCCAAAAGCTAAATCTGTAATTATCAGTTTGGTAAACCTTTTTCAAGGGTCGACTACTTACCTTCTAACTTTTTTAGCAGTGCCTCTGCTGCCTCTGCTGCACCTTGTTGTACACCATAGGCAACTTTCCCCTTAGCTAAACTCTCTTTTAGGATATGTATTGCTATTGTTTTATTCCCCTTTTTAGCAACCCTTTCAGCTATAAATGGTGCAGTCTGAACACTTGGGAATATTTTATGTAGCTCATGATACCATGTTACTATCTTCTTATTAAATGCATCATTCTTCTCCTCGTTGGTTAACTCCTCATATTTATCAATGTATCCAAGAAGTAGATTTGATATGAAGAATAGGTTTATTTTAACCTCCGTTTCCATCATCTGAATACCTTGTATGAGTTCTTGTACCTTCATCGCATTACCCGCTTTCTCGGCCTCTTTTATAGCTTTTTGCATCTCAGGTATGAATGTCTTCTCAATATTTTTTAATAGTTCACGTGATGACAGGATATATTTAGTTGTATAACTCTTCATCATAGGAACAAATCTACTATTATGGTTATTGTCAGCATAAAATTTTAAGCGTAGTGCCTCTTCTGGCAGATAAACCGACCCTCTGTTACCTAATATAGCTTTCGCCACACTCTCTTCATTACCTTTAACAGATATAAGCGCATCGCGCATCGTTAGTGTCTCCTCAAATCTTAGCGAGTCGTTTTTAGCCATTGCCTCATCTATACCCCTACTGATAAGCGAACCACAAACAGCACCTAATTGAGCTACTGATTGAGGATGCACGCCCGCACTGCCCGAACTTACGTGAAGAGCACGCATCAATTTAACCATCACCTCTTGATTATAGCCCACCATATCAACCAACATTGTTAGATTTTCTGGGAAGATAACCTCATCATCTCTTAATACCTTAAAATATTCAATAACCACATCACTGCACTCTGCTCCCGACTCTTTAAGTGCCGTGTAGTATTTACTTAGGAACGCTTTATTTACTTTCTTTCCACCCTTTTTATATGTAGCCTCTAACTTCTTTAATTTTGGCAGGTTTTTTAAGCCGCTTAGTGCTTTTTCTCCATCGGCAATAAGGTTTTTTCCTGTTTTGTAGCCTAAAACCCTATTTACTAAACGACCTTCACCATTAATAAATAGCATAGTAGGATAGCCTGTAACGATATAGTCTCTTGCTATTTTCTTTCCATCATCACTTTTTTCCGCGTCATACTTTACAGATATGAAGTTTTTATTGAAAAACTCACCTACATCGTTAAGAGTGAAAACACTTTTGGCCATCTCTTTACAATGACCACACCATGAAGTGTAGATATCAACGAATATTAATTTTTTCTCTTTTTTTGCCCTTTCAAGCGCATCCTTAAATGAAATATCACTAAAATTTATCTGCGCAAAAGCTGCAACACCACTCAATAGAGCAATAATGCTCAACAACACATTTTTCATAATATAGTTTTTATTATTTAGTTTCAGAGTGCAAAGATAAGAATATTATTTTGCATAAATATATTATATTTAAAATATTTCACTACCTTTGCATATGATTGAGTGTTAAAAATTCTTTTGAGTGTAAGTATTATTTATGAGTAACTTGGATACAGTTCATCTTTTAGACAACTTTAATAAAAGAGAGTCAGAGGCTTTTTGTGAAATATATAAAATGTTTCACAGAGAGTTTTTTATCTATGCACATAGGTTATTCGGAGATGCTAATTTAGAGTTAGAGGATTGTATTCAAGATGTTTTCCTATCATTATATACTTCAAGCAAAAAATTTGACTCTATAAACAGCCTAAAGGCATATATTTATATGTCAATTAAGAATAGCTATCTTAATATTATTAGGCATAATAATTATGTTAATAAGCATATCGACAATGCACGAAGTGATAATGAAATGTTTAATGAGGTCTTCGAGTGTGAAATATATTCGTTGATTGACCTTACAAATGAGATATTGCCGACGGGTTATGCTAAAGTTATAGAACTACATCTTGAGGGTAGAGACACGGATGAGATAGCCGAAATACTTAATCGCCCTAAGCAGAGTGTATACAATATGAAGCACAAAGCTATTGAAATGCTAAAGAAAAGGATGCCAAAAGACAAGATGTTTCTTTTTTCTATTTTTTTATCATAGAATATTTTGCTGATTATCAGTTATTTGTAATTTATTTTCAATTTTTTCTATTTATTTTGAGTAGAAAATTATTTTTCGTGTGTTTAAACAATATAAGACGAGAAAATAATTTATGAAAAATAGACTAAAGAAAAATAGTGCATTATCAGCAATAGAGTCAGTTGAAGGGTATCGCAATGTCATAATTGGTGGCGGTACTATTGATGCTGCTACAAGTGTAGAAAATATTACTGATAGTGAGAGTGTACAGCAACTATTAAGTCGCTTGAACGATGAGGAGCGTGTAAGAATAGGGAATGATTACCTAAATACTATTGATATTAATTTTTCTACAGGCAAGCTACGCACAAAATTAAATGTTGTAAAGAGAAGACGAAGAAGAGGTATCGCTCTTATTGCATCTTCGATAGCTGCAGCAATTTTTGTGGTTAGTTTTCATATCTATAATAAGAAAAATGATATAAAACTCATTAATGAAGTTGAAGTCGTTGCGACACACAGTAGAATAATTCAGCCAGTTATAATTGATGTGTATGGCGATATTGAATATTTGCAAACCAATAGTGAAGAAAAGAGCAGTAGTACTATTGCTAAAAGAGATAAAAAGAGAGAGAAAAAAGTTATTAATAAATTAAATCAAGTAATTGTTCCTGTTCAATATGTGGGTAATTACACCTTATCGGATGGGACAGTTGTGACGCTGAATGCAGGTAGCTCGATAAGTTTTCCAGATATTTTTGATGGTGAAAATCGCGAGGTAACATTAACAGGAGAGGCATATTTTAAGGTTAAGAAAGGGAAAAAACCTTTTATTGTTAATTGCAATGGCAATAAGGTGAGGGTTTATGGAACCGAATTTAATGTGCGCACTCGTAAGAATAAAAATTTTGAAACAGTACTGGTGAGTGGTAGTGTCGGCGTTACGGCTGCTAATGATGCCGAGGTGAAGATTGAGCCTAATCAACTATTTAGCTACGATGTAGTAACAAAAAAGCATATTGTTAAAAATGTTAATGTTGCGAACTACATAAATTGGAGGAGTAATGAATTTGTGTATGTCGATGCAGAGCTCTCTGATATATTCGAAGATATTGAGCAATGGTATGGTGTCGAAATACAATATGATGAAGATATTGTTAAAGATAAGCAAATAGATATTCGAGCTAAAAAGCCAGCAAACATATTAGATATATTATATGTTATTGAGGATGTTGCAATGCTTACAATAGTAAATGAGGGAAATAACATATATACAGTAACGAAAAAAGAATAATGCCTATGAGTAGTATATAGTATCATAATAAAATGAGAGCATGAAACAAGGTTTCACACTCTCAACCACTAAAATAAAAACTATGTAATCAATTTGCGGTCGTTACATAGTTGCTTGTTAAATCGCGTGATAGTGGATTGATCACGCATAATATTCAAAAAATATGAATATATTTACAAAGGTAAACAATATTATTAATAAAAGCAAAAAAGCGGTTACATATATAGCCATATTTGCTGCTTTTGGCTTTAACGTTAACTTGGTAAATGCA
>CAYIZU010000130.1:0-1783 GCA_964367795.1 uncultured Rikenellaceae bacterium
ACCCACTCTCTCTCCATTGGCATAGCAGATAAATTTACCATCAACTATATCCGATATTTTATAAAATTTTGAAGGCATGACAGTTGAACCGTCAAAAGTGTATGCCATATCTTTCGGAGCCCCCTCTCTCTCTAATTCATCAGCTAAAGTGGAGCTCCAAAAATCAGCTACCACCGAGATATCTTCGTAAACTCGTTCCGCAAATTCTTCACGTATTGCCTTTCCCACGTGCGAAATCTTTACTGCAACCATGAACCGATAATCCAAATCGCAACTAAAAAGTGGTATGAAAAATTTATTACCACTTCTTAAAGCTGCGGTCTCGCATTTGTGGTAAACATGAGGTTTACCATCTACATATTTTACACAAAAAATCTTCACTATATTAACCCTAAATCTCTCTCTATAGCCTCTATTTTACCCATTGCCTCATTTCGTAAACTATTATAGTCGCTATTTTCACCAAAAGGTAACTTTATGCCATAGTAATATTTTATCTTAGGTTCCGTGCCCGATGGGCGTACGGACACCATTGAACCATCAGCAAGCGCATATTGTAGAACATTCGAACGTTCGGTATTGATAGTATTCTCTTCGCCAGTAATGATATTTTTGTGTATGTGTGTATCATAATCGAAAGTCTCTGTAACAGCTATCCCGGCTATCTCTTTAGGTGGGTTTGTACGATATTCAGCCATCATAGCTTTTATCTCTGCCGCACCGCTAATACCTTTTCTTACTACATTACGAAGAGCATCATAGTAGAAACCATACTCACGATATATATCCATCATCATACCATATATAGTAGTGCCTCGACTCTTACACCATGCCATCATTTCGGCAAATATAGGGCATGCAGTAACAGCGTCTTTATCACGGACAAAGCTTCCTATCAAGAAACCAAAACTCTCTTCTCCTCCACCAATATACTCGTTTTTGCCTTCATTTTCAGCAATAACAGATGCAATGTATTTAAAGCCAGTTAGAACATTATACCATTTGACCTCATATTTATCGGCTATTTCACTCATAAGAGATGTTGTAACAACGGTTTTAACAATGAACTCTTTACCATTTAACTTTCCTAACTCTTTCCATCTTCTTAGAAGGTAGTAGGTCAACAAAACACATGTTTGGTTGCCATTAAGTAGAAAAATTTCCCCTTTGTCGTCCTTTACTCCAACAGCTATACGGTCTGCATCAGGGTCGGTGGCAAGAAGTAAATCTGCATCCTCTCTCTTCGCCTGCTCTAAAGCCATAGCCAATGTTTTGGGGTCTTCTGGATTGGGGTGCTCAACAGTTGGGAAATTACCATCGATTACAGATTGAGCCTCTACCATAGATATATTAGTAAAGCCATAATTTTTTAGTGACATAGGCACTAATTTCACACCCGTACCATGCACTGGAGTATACACAATTTTTATATCATTATACTCTGCAATTGCCTCTGGCGATAATGATACACTCTTTACTTCGTTTAAATATAGTGTATCAATCTCTTCTCCTATTGTGATTATTTCGCCAGTTCCTCCGCTCCATAATACCTTATCCACGGAGTCGATTTTATTAACCTCTTCAATAATATTTGTATCATGCGGAGCAACCACCTGTGCACCATCGCTCCAATAGGCTTTATAGCCATTATATTCACGAGGATTATGCGACGCCGTTACCATCACTCCAGTATGACATTTTAGATGTCGTATAGCGAAACTTAACTCTGGGGTTGGACGAAGGGCATCGAAAATAAATACCTTAAAGCCATTTGCAGCACATA
>CAYIZU010000130.1:1861-2556 GCA_964367795.1 uncultured Rikenellaceae bacterium
CACTGTTTCGGCAAAAAGGGTGCTGTTATTTCGATTATCATATCCTATAGCAACCCGTATCTCCTCTCCATCATATATTTTACTTAGATAGTTGGCAAGACCCTGTGTTGCCATACCAACAGTGTATTTATTCATGCGATTAGTACCCACTCCCATCACACCTCTTAGTCCGCCTGTTCCAAAACTAAGATTTTGATAAAAAGCATCTTCTAACTCGGTGGGATTATTCTCTATTAAATCCCTCACACTCTCTCTTGTTACATTGTCAAATCCCTCGGCAAGCCATTTCTCGGCTCTCTCTCTCGTTTTGCTATCCATTTTCTTTTAATGATTTAGTGAATTCTTTAAAATAACACTCTGCGAAGTTACGAATTTTTTCTTTGCTTGCAAATAAAAATCAGATTTAATATCAATAATTTCACATTTTTTCACTAATTTTGCACTATTATAAATTTAATTTAAAGAAAATGAGATATTCAGTTAGTAGGGCATTGAAGTTTTTAGCCTACCTTTTAGTTGTTTTTATTGTGATGTACACTCTATTATTAACCACAGGATTTTCAGATATTCCCCTTGATGGATTTATCGACTTCTTGACGACTCGTAAAGGTATATTGATGGTGTCACTGCTTATTGGTTTGGCAATATTATATCCCTTTATTGGAACCTCAACTCAAAGGGTAAAGTCGTTGACA
>CAYIZU010000130.1:2566-5910 GCA_964367795.1 uncultured Rikenellaceae bacterium
AAATGAAGAGGTTGTTGAGGCAATGGGGCGTAATGGTTTTAAATTAATTGGGCCTTTAAGTACGAAAATGGTGTTTGTTCCCGTTAGAATGATTGATAGGATTAAATTTCGTTTTGATGATAAGATAGAGGTTGATAATAGCAGTAGCGAAGTTACTCAATTGCAGGGTTCGCGCCGAGTGGTTTACTCAGTAATTTATAAATTAGGAAGAGAAGTATTATGAGAAAAAAAATTTTAAAAAATGTGTTGGTGCTTACGGCTGTTATTTCGGTTGGACTATTTACCATAGCGGCAACACAAGATTTTAAGGCAGGTAAAGCAATAGAGATATTCTATAATGTTTTGCGGACACTTAATATCGAGTATGTAGACCCTGTAGACAATGATAAATTGCTTCGTAAAGCTACTGATGAAATGTTATCTACACTTGATCCATATACTGTCTATTTAGATGAGAAAGATATGGAGAATTTTAAAGTTGCGACAACAGGTAAGTATGGAGGTGTTGGGTCGCTTGTCAAGCCAAGTAAAGATGGTAAAGGCTATCCTACCATATCTAATGTATATAAAGGTTTCCCTATGCAGAAGGCTGGTGTTACCCCGGGTGATACGTTAATGGCCGTTGGTGGTGTCGACGTTAAGGGGATGGAGTTAGGAAAGGTTACAGAGCTTATGAAAGGAACTCCCGGCACCATGGTTGATATGAAAATTAAGAAATTGCGAGGTAATCAAATTATTACCTATCCAATTAAACGTGAGATAGTGCGTATATCTCCTTTGGGCTACTACGGTTTCGTTGGTGAGGGCATAGGTTATATCTCTTTTAGTACCTTCTCGGCTGAAGGTGCACAAGAGGTAAAGGATGCATTTTTAAGTTTGAAGAAGAGTGGTAAGCTAAAAGGTCTTATTCTTGATTTACGAGGTAACGGCGGCGGATTAGTTAGTGAGGCGGTTGAGATTGTTAGTATGTTTGTCCCTAAGGGTAGTGTTGTTGTGTCTATGCGTGGGCGTGACTCAGGTGATAATAGGGAGTATCGCACAACCAGTGCCCCTATTGATACTAAGATACCGATTGCGGTGCTTATTGATAGGTCGTCTGCATCTGCAAGCGAAATAGTGGCAGGTGCTCTGCAAGATATGGATAGAGGTTATATCATTGGACAACGTAGTTTTGGTAAAGGATTGGTTCAGGTTCCTCGTCCCGTGGGATATGGTAGCTTTGTCAAGTTAACCGTTTCTAAATACTATACCCCAAGTGGAAGGTGTATTCAAGCATTAGACTATACGCATCGTAATGATGATGGAAGTGTTAGTCATATTCCAGACTCTCTTATATCGAAGTTCAAGAGTGTAGGAGGGAGAACCCTTTACGACGGAGGAGGAATAATGCCTGACTCGGTTCTTAAATATGATTACATATCGCTATTTACTGCGAGTGTGGCGGCGCGTGGCTATATCGATGACTTTGCTACTGACTACTACCGTCGTAATAAGAAAATAGCGTCGGTGAAGAATTTTAACCTAACGGATAAGGATTACAAAGATTTCGCTAATTATATAAAAGATAAGGAGGTTGAGTTCGAGAGTAAGAGCGAGCAGATGATAGAAGATTTGCGTAAAACTGCCGAGAGAGAGAAGAATTTAGATAAAATAAAGGTTGAGTTGGATGCTATAGAGAAAAAGTTAAAACATAGAGATAAAGTAAAATCTTTAGCAGAGAACAAAAAAGATATAATGGACCTGTTGGAGTTGGAGATATTAGCAAAGTATTACTACTCTGGAGGACGAGCAGAAAGGGTGGCTATTATTGACCGCGAGGTTAAAGCTGCAACGAAAGTGCTACAGGATAGTAAACATTATAATTATGTATTAAAGCACAAGTCGCCAAGAAAAAATTAAAATATAAAAAGAGGCTGTCTCGATTTTTTTCGAGGCAGTCTTTTTTTGAGACAATTTCTTTTTTGTTTTTATTGAAAAAAACTATATATTTGTGCTTTAATATAATGTTAATTCAAAATTTGAAGCAAAACAATGAAAATAAAACTTTCCCATATAGCTTTAGTCTTTTCTATTGCACTAACTGTTTTTATATTCTATAAACGTTTAAATAAAAGGAGTACACCCGACATTAAATACGCCGAGTCATTGACGACTTTTAATAATGTATATAAAACACTTGAAAAATATTACGTTGATACTCTTGATGGAACGAAGTTACTTCGCAAAGCCACCGATGATATGTTATCAGAACTTGACCCATATACAAAATACTTAGACAAAGCAAGAAAGGCAGATTATAATTTTGTTGCCGAAAGAAAATATGCAGGTATAGGTTGGTTACTTAAAGAGAGACGAGACAAAAAAGAGTATCCAGTAATATTTAATGTACTCAAGGAGTCGAATGCACGAAAAGCAGGAATCGCACCGGGGGATACTATCATAGCAGTGGATGGTGAGGATGTAAAGAATATGAGTACAAAAAAAATCAATGAACTTATCGCTGGAGACCCTGATAGTTTAGTGAATGTCACAATGAAGAAAATACGTGGAAATAAAACTGTAAATTATTCATTAAAACGCGAAATGGTATCTTTTTCACCAATAGATTACTATGGCTTTGTTAGCGATAGTATAGGTTATATCGCTTTTCGTACATTTTCTAATGGAGGAGCAAATGAGGTGAAACGAGCTTTTATGAACATGAAAGATAGCGGCAAGCTAAAGGGGCTCATTCTTGATTTGCGAGGTAATGGAGGAGGATCGCTTAATGAGGCGGTAGAGTTGTTCAGCTTGTTTGTGCCTAAAGGAACCCTATTCGCATCAACTCGCCACCGCAATAGTCGTATGGATAAGGAATATAATACACAAAGCAATCCAATAGATACGGATATACCTCTTGTTGTTCTAATTAATCGAGTGTCAGCCTCTGCAAGTGAATCTGTTGCTGGTGCATTGCAGGATATGGATAGGGCATACATTATGGGTGAACGTAGTTTTGGTAAAGGATTAGCACAGGTTCAACATAACTTGGGGCAAGGCGACTACCTTCATTTAACAATAGGGAAAATATATACACCAATTGGGAGGTGTATTCAAGCATTAGACTACACTAATCGTAATGAAGATGGTAGTGTCAATAATATACCAGATTCTTTAATTTCCAAATTCAATAGTATTGGAGGGCGTACTTTATACGATGGAGGAGGCATAATGCCCGACTCTGTTATTAAACCTAAGCCTTTTTCTCCATTTATTGCAAGTATATTTTCGCAGGGTTATGTGGGGAAATATGCTGACGACTATTATCGTCGCAACGATACAATTTCATCTATTAGAAAGTTTAA
>CAYIZU010000131.1:0-1940 GCA_964367795.1 uncultured Rikenellaceae bacterium
ATCCATCTCTTTTAATACCGATGTCAATTCTTTAATCACCTTTATATTAGGGAGAAGATTCTCTTTATCCACTGAAAGCTCTTGAATAGAATCAATAATAGTATCGCGCACAGCCCTTACCTTCTCTGCATATTTTGTTTTACTCATACTTACTATTAAATTGATATAATGCAAAGGTAGATAGGGAAATAAAAAATATTTTGTTATTGATTGATTAATTTTTTACAATTATTTAGTTGACACTTAAAAAAGGCTGCCGGGGACCTTAACGATAAAATAAAAACTACATAAAATACTACAATAACGATAGGATTAAACTGTATATAAAAGGAATGAGACCGTCTTGAATTATTTCGAGGCGGTCTCATTCATTAGAAATTTGTATCAAAATTCAGTTTTGGTGCTTCGTGATGAGCATAAAGCGGAGCGTACAATGAGTACGTGAGTATTTATGTGATTAAGGAAGTGACAAAAATGTTTTTGAGACAATTTCATTCAACAAATAATTTTTAATAACCTGTCCAACTTATTGGGGATAGTTCCATAATCCGAGACAGCCTCATTTATTAATAACAATACGGTTACTTATGGCGTGAAGTAATGTCAACTCATCAGCATGTTCAAGATTATCTTCGTAACCTATACCTCGGGATAGATTAGATATAACTACATCAAATGGAGATAGTTTGCGCGTAATATAAAAAATGGTTGTTTCACCCTCTATTGAGCTATTGAGTGCAAGAATCACCTCGCTAACACCAAGAGTTGTTATCATATCAATCAGCTTCTCTACCTTTAGAGCGGATGGAGAGATACCTCTCATAGGCGAAATAATACCTCCAAGCACAAAATATAAACCTTTATAGTGCCTCGTTGATTCGATAGACATTAAATCTTTTACCCCCTCAATAACACATACTACACTCTTATCTCTATTACTATCAAGACATATAGGACATAAATCGTCATCAGAGAGATTATTACACTGCTTGCAATATTTAATATTACTTCTAAAATCCATTATCCCTTCGGTAAGAGCTAACACCTCCTCTTCTGGACGAGACAGCATGTGTAGAGCAAGACGAAGAGCCGTTCGCTCGCCTATGGATGGCAATTTAGATAATTCCTCGACCGCTTTATTTAATAACTTCGACACTATATAACCTCAATATTATTGCTTTCCACCCAGCCACTCTCGCCGCTGGCTATTGTTATCTCGCTCCACGAGCCTATCTTTTCATCTATGGTCACCTTTATTCCCTCGCTAAGAACAAATAAATCTTTTCCAGCCTCATCTGGCGAGCTCTTAACTGCTACGGAGCGCTGCATTATAATACCCTCATTATCATTTATTATAACGCCATTTCGATATACTGAAGATATGATAGCAACGATGGTAACTAAGAATGTTGTCATGCCAATACCAAAAGTCAATTTCCTATATATAGGACTCTTTGACAGGGTAAAAAGCACTAACATTACCATAGTTATAGCAAAAAATATAATGGAAAAAACTGCCCACCCACCTGTAGATGCAATATTGGCAAATTGTTTAAGCCAACGCTCAATAAAAAATTCTGGTTTTTCAGCTATTTTATTAAGTGTTAATTCATTAGCAACAGATAGATTATGTATTATATCTTTATTATTTGGATTTAGGCGTAGAGCACGATTATAATAAAGTATCGCTTTCCCGATATTGCCCTCTTTGAAGTAGCAGTTACCCATATTATAATATAGAGCTGCTGAAACACCTACCGTTTTCTCTATCTCTATGTATCCAGCAAGTGCATCTGCAAATTTCCCATCACTATATTCTTTATTAGCTTTATTCCATATATCATCACCTCCTGCACCATATACAAAAGCTGCACATAAGAAAAATATTATCGAAAAAATAATCTGCCTCATATCTTTATAATTTATTTTCAAATTCTGTT
>CAYIZU010000131.1:1950-5890 GCA_964367795.1 uncultured Rikenellaceae bacterium
AACATCTGCCATCATTGATGATATTGCAGGGGCATACCGCGCCTCTTCACACGATGATATAATAGCCATAAAGTTATTTATTTCCTCTTGTGCCACACCCCTACCAAGTAGCTTATCGGTTACAGTATCTCTTGATAGCGACGCCTTGTCGACATTTAATTTATCTGCAACATAGCCCCACATGGCTTTTAGCACGCCCTCATAGAACATACCATTATCGGCACTGTCCAAGTAGTTTTTAGCCTCACGAAGATGCTTTAAGGCTACCTTGTTAGCACGTCTACTCTTGACACGTACAACATTTTTCGACTCCTCTTCTATCTTGCGCACAACAACTATTGCCACCACTGCTAACACCGCTAATAGTAACATAATAGCAAAGTAAGTAACCGAACCAATAAAAGCACTATTAATCCTCATAAATGGTGTAGTATTATTCATGATATGATTAATATCGCTACCTATTATCTTAAGAGTCTCTCTATTTGTTGTAGCAATCACATTACCAGAAGTTGTTACAGTGTTAGAGGTTGTATCGGCAGACACATTCATTTTAAATTCATCTGTGGTTACAGTAACAAACTTGCCACTCTTAGGATTAAAATATGTGAACGATATGGGAGGAATAGTATATTTACCCTTTGCACGTGCAATAAATGGATATGTAAACGTCTTAGAACCGCTAACTCCAGATGGTGTGACATCAATATCATCTTCCGTTGTCACCTTATACAACTCATAGCTCGTTGGAAGTTCAATATCTGGCTCTGAAATTAGCTGTAGATTGCCACTACCTTTTATTGTGACAATAAGATTAGATGCACTATTTGCTGTTATCAAATCATTCGTAAGATTAGCTATCATCTCAAAATTTCCAACGGCACCACTAAAAGTTGTAGGTATGTTGTTTGGATATGGTTTAGTCTTTACTGTCATCGGTTGGGTTGTCACAATCTTACGAATATCTCTATAACCTCCGCCTCCGCCGAAGAAACTATCAAACATAGAATTACTTTGACGTGTATTATCTGCAACCCGCACAACTAAATTGATAGTTGTAGGGTCAATAACAATGTCGCCATCTTGCTGTGGGAAGAGTAAAAATTCTTTTATTGTGCCAATCTCATAGACTTTATTATTATAATTCTCTCTAGTCCAATTAATCATACGATTTGTTTGTGGTAGCTCTTGCTGCCAAAAGCCTGCAAATGAAGGTAACTTCATACCCTCAATTGCCACAATATCCACGCGTGTCAATATCTTTAATTTAGCCAGAACAGGCTCGCCTTTATATGGTGAACTATTATCTATATCTAATAGCAATATAATATCATCCTTTCCTATGGTTTGAATAGTTCCCCTTCTGCTTGAGCTATCCTTTGGTAGATCCCCTTCATCCACAACCTCAATTGGGAGAGGCTTGCTTTTATAAGTCTTGTCACCTCCCTTAACGGATGCCTCCTTAATATTAAAAGTACCCTTTTTCTTAGCCGAAAGAACATAACTATATGTTCTTGAGATAACCGTTGTGGTTTTACCATTGACAATTGATATATGTTGACCACGAGAAACAGATGGTCCCGCTAATATCTCGAAACCCTCAAAAGATGGAGCCTTAAACTCTTCCGAATCTTTACCTCCACTCACAGTAAACTCCACACGAAACTGCTCACCCACTGCCACCGTGCGCGGTGCGGCTACTTCAATAGTAAAATCTTGCGCCTTGGAAATAACCGCGGCAATCGTAAATATAAACAGAAAGATTATTCTTCTCATATTAGCTATATTGATTTAAAGAGGTGCAAATTTAATAAAAAATTTTTGATTTTATTTCCTTTCAAGGTTAAAAAGTTTCATACGAGATATTACCCTATTTTTTCGCTCTAAGGTAAAGAACTCCATAAGTAATAGAATAATAGCTAATCCAACGAAATATTGATACAACTCATTACTCTCATCAAAAACCGTTGCAGCAAATTCAACACCTTCGAGTTCGCGTAGTTGCTTAACTATCTCATCTAACCCAAGAGATGTGTTCGTTGCTCTAACGTATACACCGCCACCATCTTTTGCAACCTTTAAGAGCATATCCTCATTTAGCTTTGAAACCACGATTTCTCCCTTATCGTCTTTCATTAATTCGCCATCGATGGTGATAGGAGAGCCCCCAGGAGTGCCTATTCCTATAGCATTTACAACAATACCATTATCTCTTAACTGCTCTATCACCTCTGTTGGATCGCCTTCGTGATTTTCACCATCCGAGATAACAACAATAGCACGGTTTTTATCACTCATCGAGCTGAACGACTTACCTGCCAGAGAGAGAGCCGCACCTATATCGGTTCCTTGCGCATCAATCATTCCTGGAGAGACATAATCAACAAAACTCTTGGCTGTTATATAGTCGGATGTAATAGGTAGCTGTACATAAGGTCGCCCCGCAAATACAACCAACCCTATCCTATCATCGATAAACTTATCCAAAAGAGAGTTAATGGCATATTTCGTTTTTTCTATACGCGATGGTTTGAAGTCTTCTGCCATCATACTATTTGAGACATCGACAACCAACATAAGTTCAATGCCTTTTTGTTTCATTTCTCGTACCTTAACCCCAAATTGTGGTTTAGCAAGAGCCACAACCAACGAACAATAAGCAAATGTTAAAATTATAAACTTACTCTGTATCTTACTCCACGCCGCCTCTGGCATCAAGCGTTCAACTGTCGATATCTTACCAAATCTTGCTATTCTACGTCTATATATTATCCTTGCGTAAAAAAGTATTGCGTAAAATATCGGAAGAAGAAGTAATAAAAAGAAAAAATCTGGTTCTGCAAATCTAAACATATCTTTATGGTATTTGTCGTAAATATAAATATTTAAATATCAACTCTGCAATGAGCAACGCTACTCCCAAAATTAGAAAAATAAAATATTCATCATGATATTTAGTAAAACTTTCAATCTCAACCTCTACTTTCTCTAACTGGTTTATCTCATTATAAATATCTTTTAATTTCTCGTTATCCGTAGCTCTATAATACCTACCCCCAGTAAGTTCGGCTATCTTAGTTAATAAATCCTCATCTATCTCTACAGGAGCGTTAACTATTGTTTTATTACCCCATATATCAATAGATGGATATGGTGCTGTCCCGCGAGTTCCAACCCCTATTGTATATAATTTAATACCATAAGTTTTCGCTATCTCTGCTGCCGTTTCAGGAGCTATCTGCCCCCTATTATTAACCCCATCGGTAAGAAGTATTACAACCTTACCTTTACTTCGGCTATCTTTTAATCGCGCTATAGCTGTTGCCAAACCATTACCTATTGCCGTTCCATCATCGATAATACCACTCTCTATCTGCATGAGCAAATTAACAAGCGAACCCTTATCCGTTGTTAGCGGTATCTGTGTAAAACTCTCACCAGCAAATACTACTATACCCATTCTGTCGCTCTTCCTATCAAGAATAAATTGCTTGGCAACCTCTTTGGATGCGCTAATTCTGTCTGGCTTGAAATCTTGCGCCAGCATAGAACTTGAAATATCAAGAGCCATAACAATATCTATTCCCTCTGTTTTTGCAGTGCTACTCTCTGATACCGACTGCGGACGAGCCAATGCCACTATCAACAGCGATAATCCTGCAACACGCATAACCATTGATAAATGACGCAGATAATGTTTTAAAGTCTTAGGCATGCCTTTAACTCCATCTATCGACGAGGTATTGAGTGCAGCATAACCGTCACGACATTTAAAAATATAGTAACCAATGATAGGTATAATCAAAAAGAGTAAATATAAAAATCCACTATTTTCAAATCTTACAATATCCATATATATTAAATAATTTTTAAAGGAAGTATTATTCTCTCACTGATTTTAATTTTCAAAAGTATTTTAGGGAGAAATTGGAACTCCCTA
>CAYIZU010000132.1:0-1375 GCA_964367795.1 uncultured Rikenellaceae bacterium
TTATTACAAACTCCTCTAAATTTAAAACCTTTCCTTTTGTTTTATACACATTTAGACCACCATTCTCATCAATTAATGCAACTCCTGCACTATCATACCCCCTATACTCTAATCTTTTTAGACCCTTAATGAGTATTGGATATGCATCCTTAGTTCCAATATATCCTACAATTCCACACATAAAATTTTAATATAATAAATCTCGTTCACCTTTTTTAATTCTATCTAATTTATCTATACAACTACCTTTCAAATCTTTAGGTAGCTCCTCTAAATGTTTGTCTATTAATATATATCCCTCTATTTTAGCCTTATCACTGGCATAATCCTCTAAATATTCAGCAATAGTTAATATTGCGTTTGGAGTACAGTATCTCTTAATAAATCCTGGTACGCTAAACTCCATGAAGTGTTCACCCGTGCGACCTTTACGATAACATGCAGTACAGAAAGATGGTAAAAACCCATCACCTATAAGTTCATCAATAACTTCACTAAGCGGTCTATCATCGTTTATTGTAAACTGCTCTTTATTATGCGTCTCCTCCTCTTCACTATAACCGCCGATACTAATATTTGTTCCTCCATCTATTTGAGAAACACCATAACTTAAAATTTCACGACGTACCTCATGTCCCTCGCGAGCAGTCATTATTAGCCCGGTATACGGTACAGCTAAGCGCAGTATAGCAACCAATCTTAGCATCTCTTCATCACTAACCGACTTTATAGAGGACATATCCGTATCTGTTGCAGGTGTTATGCGAGGAAAAGATATAGTATGAGGACCTACACCATATATTGCCTCAAAATGGTTCGTATGACGCACCAATCCCATAACCTCAAAACGCCAATCACCCAAACCTATTAATGCACCAATACCAACATCATCAATACCTGCCTCCATAGCTCTATCAAGTGCCGTTAGGCGATAGTTATAATCACTCTTCTTACCTGCAAGGTGATATTTTTTATATAACTCCGGGTCGTAGGTCTCTTGAAACACTTGATATGTACCAATTCCCGCCTCTTTTATTATCTTAAAATCCTCGATTTCAAAAGGGGCGGCATTAATATTCACCCTTCGTATTTCCCCATTGCCCTCGCGCACATCATAGACCGTTCTAACGCACTTTGCTATATAGTTAGCATCGTATATAGGGTGCTCACCAAATACCAAGATTAGCCTTTTATGCCCACAACGCTCCAGTGCTTTTGTCTCTTCAACCAATTCATCGGGAGATAATGTTTTTCGTACGGTTGTATGATTTGTAGCACTAAAACCACAGTACGAGCAACTATTAACACATTTGTTACCAATATAAAGAGGAGCAAACAGCACAATACGGTTACCATATACATTTTTCTTAAGTTC
>CAYIZU010000132.1:1385-5884 GCA_964367795.1 uncultured Rikenellaceae bacterium
CTTTTATTACATTTATCGCCTCAGGATAGTCTGCGCCTAAAAGAGTAGCCACCTCTTCTAAATTCAACCGTTCCTTGGAAAGAGATTTATTAACTATCTCTCTGACACGTTCAATGTCTGCCATTTTATTATTTTCAAGAAGAGTAATTATCTCATCTCTATCAATAAAGGGTTGTTGCGACACATCCTCTATACGATATTTTTCGGGATTAAATATTTTCTTCATAAGTTTTAAGCCATTTTCTGATTTTGTTTATTGGTCGAGCTGTTCAAGTAACTGCTCATTGTTTCTTGAGGTCTCCATATTCTTACGAATGAGTTCTATTGCCTCAACAGAGTTCATATCGGCAATATGGCGACGTATTATCCATGTCTTTTGTACCGTTTTAGCAGAGACGAGTAAATCCTCTCTACGAGTCCCCGACGCGGTAATATCAACAGATGGATATATACGCTTATTAGATATCTTCCTATCCAACTGCAGCTCCATGTTACCAGTTCCCTTAAACTCTTCGAATATCACCTCATCCATCTTAGAGCCTGTGTCAATAAGCGCCGAAGCTATTATTGTTAATGAGCCTTTCTCCTCGGTGTTTCGAGCCGCTCCAAGAAAGCGTTTCGGACGATGTAATGCATTGGCATCAACTCCTCCTGATAACACCTTCCCTGATGGGGGTTGTACCGTGTTGTAGGCACGAGCAAGACGAGTTATCGAATCCAATATAATTACCACATCATGACCACATTCTACCATACGTTTTGCCTTTTCTAATACCATCTCCGCCACTTTTACATGACGAGTAGCCTGCTCGTCGAAAGTGGATGAAATAACCTCAGCGTTGACACTACGTTCCATATCAGTAACCTCCTCCGGACGCTCATCAATAAGAAGGACAATCATATAAACTTCCGGATGGTTTGCAGCTATTGCATTAGCCAAATTTTTCAATAGTGTTGTCTTACCCGTCTTAGGCTGCGCTACAATCAGGGCACGCTGCCCCTTTCCAATAGGAGAGAACAAGTCAATTATTCTATTAGATATGTTGTTATGACTACCGCCGGTTATATTAAATTTCTCATCCGGAAAGAGAGGCGTTAAATATTCAAATTGCACTCTATCTCGAACTAACTCTGGAGTTAAACCATTAATTAGTGCAACTTTTACAAGTGCAAAGTATCTCTCCCCTTCACGAGGTGGACGTATCTCTCCTTTTATTGTATCCCCTGTTTTTAATCCATATTCGCGAACTAATGCAATAGATACATACACATCATCAGGTGAGTTAAGGTAGTTGTAATCAGATGAACGCATAAAGCCATAACCATCAGGCATTATTTCAATGACCCCTTCGGTAGAGATTTTTGCGATAAATTCAGGGACAGTTCCTTTTGCATTACGCTGACGACCGTTGTTTTGTACATCCGTAGCAGTCGACACCTCAGGAATTGCAATTTCGCTTGCCTTGGTTACATCCACTTCAGGTGTTTTCACTTCCGCAGATTCAGGTGAACTACCCTTAGATTTCTCCTTTTTACGCTCTTGTCTTTCAGCCATACGAGCCTTATGCTGCGCTTGACGCATAAGGTATTTCTCACGTGATGTTAGCGGCTTACTCTCTTCGATAGAGGTGTTATCCTTAACCTCTTCTTTATCCGATATGGGCTCTTCGCTATTATTTATAGCGAACATACCCTCTGCCGACATATCAGAGGTCTCAATAACATTCTTCTTGCGAGGTCTACCTCTTCGTTTTTTATTCTCAGCAACGTCCATATCCACAACAACCTTCACCTCTTCATTCTCTGAAGGGACAATAGCTGCACGCTCTATTTCTGCGAGTAGCTGCTCTTTTTTCATTGTTGTGGGGCTTTTAACACCAATCGTTTTGGCTATCTCCCGTAGCTCAAGAATAGACTTAGCTTTTAATTTTGCAATATCATCCATACCTTCTTATTGTGATTTTCTCTCGAAACAGTTAGAAAAAGTATCCATAACTGTTGTTTTTTTGAATTATTTAACCTTACTTTGCAAATAGAAAGATGTAATTAAGTGTTTTTAAGACTTATTACCCATCTATCGCACAAAGATAATATTTTTTTTTTGAATAATTACATAAAATGAAATTTATTGCAATAATTCCATCTCGATATGGCTCTACGCGCTTTGCAGGTAAGCCACTAGTTGATATTTTTGGTAAGCCAATGGTGGTTCGCGTATACGAAAGCGTTTCACAGCTTTTTGAGCACACAGTAATAGCAACGGATAATGAGTTTATCAAAAATAAGGCCGAAGAACATGGCTGTACTGTTATTTTGACCTCCGAAAGTCATAATAGTGGAACTGATAGATGTTGTGAAGCCCTTAATAAGGCAGAGGGGTTATTTAATACCTCTTTTGATGTAGTTATCAATGTACAAGGCGATGAACCATTCATCGTCACAGAGCAACTGCAGCAGATAAGAGATGTTTTTACACGACCAAATGTTGAAATAGCTACTCTCGTAAAGCCTTTTGGGGATGATGAAGATATTTTTAACCCTAATACCCCTAAGGTTGTTATGACAGAGGCAAGAAAGGCAATTTATTTTAGTCGTAATGCCATACCGCATATTCGTGGTGTGGAATCAGATAAATGGCAGAAGAGTCACACATATTATAAGCATATTGGGCTCTATGCCTATCGTGCAGATGTGCTACGGAGGATAACAGAACTGCCACAAGGGGTATTGGAGAGATGTGAATCCCTTGAGCAATTGAGATGGTTAGAGAACGGATATAAAATTGACTGCGAAATAACCCTCCACGAGGCACACGCAATAGATACGCAGGAGGATTTAACTAAAGTGCTAAAGCTATATGAGGGGAGATATTAATATCAAGGCTCTACTTGCTTTAGGCGAAGAGCTAAGGACAAAAGGCATACCATCAGAGGTGAAGGAGGCGGCGCAACAAGAGAATTTTTTCTTTACACCAGAGAATATCGATTGTGCCTCTTTAGCAATTGCTAACAGCATGCTTGATAGTGAAAAAATTACTAAGTGGCTACCTAAGAACCCCACTTTAAAATATGGTAACTGCCTTATTATAATGGCTGGCAATATACCAATGGTAGGTTTTTTCGATATGATGTGTTGCTTGGTGTTAGAACTAAAGAGCTACATTAAGTGCTCATCTAAAGATAAAGTGCTTATGGATTGGATTATTAACAGACTTAAGATATATGGCGCTGAACAGTTAGAGCAATGGGACGGCGTTACTGAAGTAGATGCTGTTATTGCAACTGGAAGCAATAATGCCCTACGCTATTTCGAAGAGCGATTTGCCCATACTCCCACCCTCCTACGAGGCAATAGAACATCTGCGGCGGTTATTAGTGGCAAAGAGAGTTCACTGGATATAGATGCTCTTTGGCACGATATTTTTGATTACTACGGCTTGGGATGTAGAAGTGTAACGCACCTTTTTATTCCCGAAGGGTATGATATAAAGGGATTAATTCATATTCTCTCTTCGAAGAGTATTGATAATCCACACTACACCAATGCTTATCGTCAGGCAAAGGCATTAGCTGTTATGAATGACGATGAATTTATTGACGGTGGGTATTTCTTAGCTCGTAGTAGTGCGTCGCTCACGCCCCCCATGGCAGAGGTAACATATAGCATTTTTAGCGAAAATATTTTATTAAGCAACATGGATAGGCTGCAAGTGGTTGTTGGAGATGGCTACACCCCTTATGGTGAGGCACAGCACCCAACGTTAAACGACTGGGCAGATGGAGTGAATATTTTTAATTTTTTAACATAGCAAATAAAGTAATGGCATATATGTTTAGGGGATAGATAATATTATATTTCTCAAAGAATATAAACTCTAATCCTCTACATTTTTTCAATTTATAGTAAATAGAATATGGAGACAAAGGAGGCAATTTTTGGAGGTGGATGCTTTTGGGGTACGGAGTACTACATGAAGCGTCAAAAAGGGGTAATTTCTGTTGAGTCGGGCTACAGTGGCGGAAAGGTAGAAAACCCAACGTATCAAGAGGTAAAAACAGGAACTACGGGGCACGCAGAGGTGATTAAAGTGGTGTACAACCCGGAGGAGACGAATTACGAAACGCTATTACGCTACTTTATGGAGATACACGACCCAACCACTCTTGATCGTCAAGGGGTTGATATAGGATCGCAGTATCGTTCAGAAGTTTTTTATAGCGATGAAAACGAGCGCGAAATAGCCGAAAAGGTAATAAAAATATTATACGATAAGGGTTATAATGTAACGACATTAGTTTCGCCGATAGCTCCTTTCTATTCGGCGGAAGATTACCACCAAAATTATTACGATAACAAGGAGAAAGAGCCAAGTTGTCATTTTTATACTAAAAGATTCTAATATATGAAACGAAGCATAAAATTATCATAATTATTTCACTCATATATAATTTTATGCTGAGTTACATACGACAAATGAAAAACAAATTATAAACGTATGA
>CAYIZU010000133.1:0-5863 GCA_964367795.1 uncultured Rikenellaceae bacterium
AAAAATACAAATCAGCGAAGATGCAGCGCGGGAAATGAGTTTTTAGAAGTTCCCTTTAACAATAGCTATCAATATAACGCAAAGATAATTAATATATTATTGCGCCATATTGATAGCATTATCTATTCACAAATATGTATTAATATACATCGCTTTTATGCGACGAATAGTATTTCATAAATTGTGATCTCTCGTATATGACATTAGCTTCTAAATTTTTATAGTTCATACAACCCATAAATTGTTCAATAGATATGAAATTATGACGCTCCATCCACTCACCTATAAAATTATTAATAGCACTAATCTCATTAATACCATTATTATATAGTGTTGAACATACTTGAACCGTTGTAGCACCGGCAAGTAACATCTTAATAGCATCCTCGCCATTATGTACTCCTGTTGATGCGGAATAATCCATTTCTGGCTGAACAGCCGACGACATAGCTATCCAACGAAGTGAGTGTCGTAGTTCACTACGTGTAGATAATATGTCAGCAATACTCATACTCATATTCTCAATATCGATATCCGGATCGTATAGGCGATTGAACATAACAACACCTTTGGCACCTCTGAAATATAGCTCACGTGCGATATTTATTGGATTAGTAAAATGACCATTGATTTTCACAGAAACAGGTATAGAAATACTAGCAGTAATCATAGCAACAGTTTTTAAATACTGCTCTTCCAACTCTTCACCTTTTTGCTCTCCACTGGTTGGCATAAAAAAGATATTCACCTCTAGGGCGTCTGCTCCAGCTCCTTCAATCTCTTTTGCAAATTCAACCCATTCCCCGCCATTTTTACAGCAGATACTTGCGATAATGGGAATAGAGCACTCTTGCTTTGCCTCTTTAATAAAAGAGATATAATTATTGATATTATTCTCCTTAACATATGCATTAAGATACTCTGCGGCCCCACGATAGCTAATATCATCGTCGTATGTTGATATTTCTCCCAATATCTGCTCCTCAAAGAGCGATTTAAGTACCACAGCACCCGCTCCTGCTGCTTCTAACTTTTTAATAGACTCAACTTTCGATGTTAAGCCACAGCTACTCGCAATAATAGGACTCTTAAGTTCCATTCCGAGATATTTTACACTTAAATTCTTCATATTAATAGTTTTAATAAAATATTGCACTTCCTATTCGTACCATAGTGGCACCCTCTTCAATAGCGATGTTGTAATCGCCACTCATTCCCATCGAAAGAGTGTCGAAAGCCTCTCTTCCAGCTCTTAGTGAGTCAAAAACAGCTTTTAGCTTACGGAATTCACCCCTTATTTGCTCTTCGTCACTTGTAAACGTTGCCATACCCATTATTCCACGAACACGAATATTCTTAAGTTTTACAAACTCCTCAGAATTCATATAACTAATAAGTTCGTCGCTATCCCATCCATGTTTTGTACTTTCTGTAGCAACAAATACCTCCATAAGAACATCTACTACTCGACCTCTCTTCGATGCCTCCTTGTCAATAACCTCCAAAAGTTTTGCAGAGTCGATAGAGTGTATCAAAGATACAAAGGGGATTATGTACTTCACCTTATTACTTTGCAATGAGCCAATGAGATGCCATTCAACATCTTTGGGCAGTAACTCATATTTACGACACAGCTCCTGTGGGCGATTTTCTCCAAATATTCTCTCCCCACAATCATACACTTCAAGTACCTCCTCAATATCACGCATCTTTGTAACTGTTACTAAAGTGACACTATTTGGTAGCTCACGTTTTATTTTCTCGATATTTTTTTCTATATTTGCCATCGCATAATGTGTTAAACAAATAAATTACGAACAAATATAATCAATTTTTGTGAAATGAAGAAATTTTTGATAATTTTTATTGCTTTAACCCTCTATATTCCATATGTGGGTAATAAAGTAGGCGCTTGTACAAATCTAATTGTTACTAAAGGGGCATCATCTGATGGCTCTATACTAATAACGTATAGTGCCGATTCGCACACTCGATATGGTGCGATAAATTTCGCTAAAAGGGCTAAATATCCTGCAGGGGCGATGGTAAATATTTACGACTATGAAAAAGGTGGATTAAGGGGTTCTATACCGCAGGTTCGCGAAACGTTTTCTACTGTTGGACACTCTAATGAGTATCAAGTTGCCATTGGAGAAACAACATTTGGGGGTCGAAAAGAGTTAGTAAATAAAAGCGGTATTCTTGATTATGGCTCAATGATATATGTTGTTCTTCAGAGGGTAAAGAGTGCTCGTGAGGCCATTATTCTTATGGATAAGTTAATGCAAAAGTATGGATATGGTTCAAGCGGTGAATCATTAACCATTGCTGATAAGAACGAGGTGTGGATAATGGAAGTTATTGGTAAGGGAGAAGGCAGAAAAGGCTCGGTATGGGTGGCTCGTAAAGTGCCTGATGGATATATATCTGGGCATGCTAACCAAGCTCGTATAACAACATTTCCTTTAAATGATTCTGAAAATACTCTATACTCTAAAGATGTCATATCTTTTGCTCGCGAGATGGGATATTTTACAGGTGAAGATAAGGATTTTAGTTTTGCGGATGCTTACGCTCCAATAGATTTTGGTGGTATGCGCTACTGTGAGGCTCGTGTATGGGATTTCTTCAATGCATATAGCGATGGAATGGATAAATACCTTGATTATGCTATGGGGTATAATTCAAAAAACCGTATGCCTCTATGGGTGAAACCTAATCGCAAATTAGGTGTTGCTGAGGTTGCCAATGCCATGCGCAGCCACTACGAGAATACACCAATGGATATGACTAAGGATATAGGTGCTGGTGGCGAAGGGTTACCATATCGCTGGAGACCTATGAGTTTTGAAGTTGATGGAAAGAAATATCTTAACGAGCGTGCCATTGCCACTCAACAGTCGGGATTCTGGTTTGTGATGCAACTACGTAGTAATATGCCAGATGTTATTGGTGGTGTTAATTGGTTTGGCGTAGACGATGCTGCAACTTCGTGTCTTGTGCCTTTATATATGTCCTCTAATGATGTATCAGAACATATATTATTGGGTAATGGATCAATGTTAGAATATTCTCCGACGTCAATGTTTTGGTTATTTAACCGTGTGGCACAGTTTGCATACCTTCGTTACGACTATGTAGGAAAAACCGTAAAGGAATGGGCAGGTAAATTTGAAAGCGATTGTCAAGATGCACAGAAGAATATAGAGGCAGTGGCTATGGAGCTATATAAAAAATCTCCTGCTAAAGCGCGTGAATTCCTAACTAACTACTCATTAAATAAAACTACGGAGTTGTTTAATTTATGGAGTAAGTTGGATAAATATCTAATGGTTAAGTATATTGATGGAAATATCAAAAAAGAGGTGAATGGCAAGTTCATAACTAATGGTACAAGTGATAAAATACCTGCATCTCCTGAGCAGCCAGGATACTCCGAAAAATGGAAACGTGCCGTTGTAGAGGATAACGGTGAGACGCTACTTATGCATGAAGTACCTGAGACAAAGCAGCAGAGGCGTGAAAGAAAGGCTAAAGAGAGAGAGAATAGAAAAAAGTCAGAAAAATAGTATAAATATTAAAGTAGATTTTTATGAAGAAAAATTTTGTTATGTATCTTATGCTTGCATGCTTTATATATGGTGCAGCAAAGACAGTTGCAACCGCTTGTACAAGCATACTTGTTACTAAGGGGGCGTCTAAAGATGGTTCAACAATGATATCGTATGCTGCGGATTCGCACGTGCTTTATGGTGAGCTTTATTTCCGTCCAGCTGCTGATTATCCAGCTGGAACAATGGTTAAGGTGTATGAGTGGGATACTGGTAGATATACCGGTGAGATACCTCAAGTAAGTCATACCTATCAAACGGTTGGTAACATGAACGAACACCAATTATCAATAGCTGAATCAACCTTCGGAGGACGTAAGGAGTTGGTTAATCCAGAGGGTATTATGGACTACGGTTCGCTGATTTATATGACTCTCCAACGTGCAAAAACGGCAAGAGAGGCGATAGATATTATTGATAATCTAATGCAAACATACGGTTATTGTTCATCTGGCGAGAGTTTCTCAATTGCTGATACCAAGGAGGTGTGGATTATGGAGATAATAGGTAAAGGTAAAGGAAATAAGGGAGCTGTGTGGGTGGCTCGTAGAATACCAGATGGTTATATCTGCGGACATGCTAACCAAGCACGTATCACAACATTCCCTCAGAACGATCCTCAAAATACTCTATTTTCAAAAGATGTTATATCATTCGCTAAAAAGATGGGCTACTATAAAGGAAGTAATAAAAACTTTAGCTTTGCAGATGCATATGCTCCTCTTGATTTTGGAGCAATGCGTTACTGCGATGCCCGCGTATGGAGTGCATTTAATATGGTAAGCGACGAGATGGGTAAATATGTTGATTATGCTATGGGACACAACTCGAAAAATCGTTTACCTCTTTGGATTAAGCCTAACCGTAAGATTGGTGTTGAGGATGTTGCTAAGATGATGCGTGATCATTACGAAGGTACTCCAATGGATATGACAAAGGATATAGGTGCAGGAGGTGAAGCATCTCCTTATCGCTGGAGACCAATGAGTTTTGAAGTTGATGGAAAGAAATATCTTAATGAGCGTGCTATTGCAACTCAGCAGACCGGATTTTGGTATATTAGCCAGTCGCGTAGTTGGTTGCCAGATGAGATAGGTGGTATTAATTGGTTTGGTGTTGATGATGCTGCAACATCATGTTTAACTCCAATATATAGTTCTTCAACTCGTATATCGCCACATTTTATTGATGGAAGAGGTTCACTTTTAGAGTATTCAGATGATTCAGCATTTTGGATTTTCAATCGTGTAGCTCAATTTGCATATCTTAGATATAATCAAGTGGGTAAGGCTGTACAAGAGTGTGTTAATAAGTTCGAGAATACGAGCTATGAGTTATTACCGTCGATAGATAAAGTGGCGTTAGAATTGTACAAAAAATCGCCTAAGATGGCCCGTGATTTTGTGACAGACTACTCGTATAACCGTGCTAATGAGTTATTTAATCTATGGGTTAAATTAGATAAATATCTAATGGTTAAGTTCATTGATGGTAACGTTAAGAAAGAGAAGGATGGTAAGTTCATTAATAATGGAAAAAGTGATAAAATTCCTGCATCACCAGATCAACCAGGGTATACCGAGAGATGGAAACGCGCCGTTGTTAAAGATCATGGACAAACACTTATTATGAAGTAATACTTATTAAAGAGCCTGCCTAACTTTTTTGTTGTTAGGCAGGCTCAATTTTTATATCAAAAACGAAGGAAAAACATCACGAAAAACGCGCTGTTCGCAGTGGGGTAGTCCCAATGTAACAAGGTTGGGAAATAGGTAAATAAGCGCGCTTTAAATGTAAATAGCGTGATATTTTTACTATATACAATGATGGAGTAGAAAATAAATGGGTAGGTGTGGTTCGTGAAATGGATTATCGAACGACAAACATTACCACTAACTTCACGAGATAGTGAGATTTCATAGCGTCATATACGCTGTAAGTTGGGTTATAGCCAATAGACAATGAGGCCGTCACGAATTATTTCGAGGCGGTCTTTTTTATTAGAAAGTTGTATCAAAATTCAGTTTTGGTGCTTCGTGATGAGTATAAAACGGAGCGTACTTGGAGTACGTGAGTATTTATGCGATTCAGGATGTGACAAAAATGTTTTTGATACAATTTCAATTTTTTTGAATATCATTTACTTACAAGGAATATTGCCAGCATTTTTGACTACATAGTCGTTTCCCGAATTGCAAAGGGCAATTCGCAAAACTCTGTTTTGTGAATTGTCCTAAACGAGCGATAGCGAG
>CAYIZU010000134.1:0-5848 GCA_964367795.1 uncultured Rikenellaceae bacterium
TCCATAATGTTTCTTTATATATTTTTTACACTTCTTTCTATGTATTGGGTATAATCTTTCACTCCTCTCGTGTACTCTTCGTCGAATAGCGATGAGGCAATGATATAGTCCGCTGTTGACAGGTTCAGAGCCATAGGTACATTATATACCGAGGCTAAGCGTATCAATGCTTTTACATCCACATCGTGTGGCTGCGCTGTCATTGGGTCGCATAGAAATATCACAAGATCAATCATATCTTCTGCCATCATTGCACCTAACTGCTGGTCGCCCCCTAAAGGTCCTGACTTAAGGCGTACAATATCTAAATTGCTATCATCCTTGAGTTTTTCGTTTATTGTTGACTCAACTAAGCGTCCCGTCGTTCCGGTACACACTAATCTATGGTGCAGAAGTTTTTCATAATTTATTGACACCCATCCTGCAAGGTCGTTCTTCATTCCATCATGCGCAACTAACGCAATAACTTTTACTGCCATCTTTTTATTAACTGTTGTTTGGTGATATGATTGGGTAGTAGCTAACAACAAAAGGTTCAACAACCAACTCTTGTTTATTATAGCGTAGTGGCTGACCTCCATCTAATGTGGTGATATTTAAACCGCTTTCACGAGCTATTATCTCGCCAGCTGCTGTATCCCACTCCTTTAGTGGCGTGGTTCTGAAGTATAGGTGCGCTTCGCCCTCTGCCATGCGGCAAAATTTAAGCGCACTACCATACTCGCGCCTATCGACATTTACATACTTTTCTCCTAAATCCTTTATTATGCTCTCTGTTTCACTGTTAGGATTTGATAAAGTGGTAAGAATTTTCAAATTAGCCGAAGGCATTTCTGTATCGCAATTTATCCTCTTTGCTCGCGACACGAGTTGCTTAACATCATATTCCGCATCTCCACTAAAATCAATGTCATCAATACGGTATGCACCGACACCCTTAACCGCAAAATACAATTGATTAAGTGCTGGGGCTGCAATAACACCTATTGCAGGAGAGTTTTTCTCCATAAGCGCTACACAAACTGAGAACTCTTGATGTTTTTGCACAAATTCCAATGTTCCATCAATAGGATCAACGAGCCAGTATAAATCCCAACCGTATCTCTCCTCAAACATTATATTACGTCCCTCCTCACTCATGAGTGGTATTCGAGTTTTTGATAGAATCTTTCGGATTGTTTCATGTGATACTCTATCAGCCTCAATAACAAGTGTATTATCAGCCTTAAGGTTGACAATATAGTTGTCATCATTCTCGTATATCCTCATTATGCCTTTTCCTGCCTCTAATGCAGCTGTTATTGCACTTTCAAACAAACTATTAAGAAAAACTGATTCAATCATAATTTTAATATTTATTTAGATTTTGTCACTCTTGTCTAACCTCTCTTCTATATCTTTAGCGTCTGCGCCACTCTCCAGAGCCTTTTGCCAATACATCTCGGCAAGGTCGCGCTCTCCCAACTTATCCAGTATATCCCCATAATGCAAGAATAGTGTTGGACTTTTTGTAGTATCCAATGCCACAGCCTTAGCCATTACCTCCCGTGCCTCGTTGTATCGTCCTAATTTGTATAGTATCCATGCATAAGTATCAATATATGTAGCATTAGATGTCTCAATATTCATAGCACGGAGTGCCATCCCCAACGCCTTTTCTAATTTCTTATCCTCCAAAGATAGATAGTATGCATAATTGTTTAACACAATAACATTATCAGGAAGATACTTTAAAGATTTTTCATAAGCCTTAAAACTTGCTTTACTCTTACCGGCAGCATGATATGCATCTCCCAAATATCCCCAATATTCACCACGTAGAGAGTCGGTCTTTATTGTTTTTATCTCCGAACGCAAGGCGGTAATTACCTCACTATACCTTTTCTCTTCACTTAAGGTGTAGATATTTATTTTATTGAACTCACGACGCTCTGCTGGCAGCAGCTCTAACCCTTTATCTATGTATTTATGAGCAGCCTCGAAATCTTTTTTATAGACAAGTATTTCAATAATCAATATCAGAGATTTGGTATCATACACTCCCCTATCCAATGCCTTAATATTCAAATCTAAGGCGTTATCAACCTCTCCAATATTAAGTAGATGTTTGGTATAGTCATTAAGAACTCTTACGTCATCTGGATATGTTTCGATGAGAGCTTTAGATGCTTCACTTACATATGTAAAAAAGTTCTGATATAGAAAGATATTAGATAATACCATCTCTTTATATAGGGCTAACTTTTTCTCAATATCCATATCTGGATAACGAAATACAGATGCAAGATATTTAACTGCCTCCCCTTGGTTTCGCATTTGCGTAAATATATCAAATAGAGCTAACGAGCTACCATAATCTTGAGGCTCAGCGGCAAGTGCCTTTTTGAAGTTATCAATAGCCTTTTCAACCTCTCTATTTTGCAGATATATTACACCAAGCGTATAGTTAAAGTATGCCATATAATCGAAAGAGTTGCCATACTCTTCAATTTTTTTAAGCATCTCTTTAGTCAAGGCCTTACTACTCTTCATCATATTGGTATGTATATAAGCAGTCTCCGGCGATATTCCAAATCGATTTTTTATACTGTCAATAATGGCATAGGCACTATCTGGTTTATTGCCATAGTAGTAGTATGTGGATAATTTCTGGTACGCGTCTTCACTCTTTGGATTAATCTTAACAAGTCTTTTCGCAACCTTTGTAGCCTCATCAATACGCCTCAATGACAGATATATTTCCGCTAATTGATTGGCATACCAATAGTTGTTTTTATCTATCTCATTAGCTTTAAGAGAATATCTTAATCCCACATTTGCAGGAACATGATTAGCAAACTCATAGTTAGCAGCGGCATGTTCAGGATTTAATTTTAAGGCCAATGAATAGTATCGAACAGCTAAATCCCTATTTTTCTCCGTCACAAAGCTCTCTTTACCTCGCATATAGTAGTCTGAAGCAGCTTTTTTAGGATTAATTCTCTCATATGGAGAGCGCGTAAAAACCAATGAGTCGAGCGCAGCCCCACCCTCTGATGCTTCAACTACTGAAGGAAAAGCTATCACTGCAATTAAGCACCCAATAACTCTTATATATTTGAATATTTTCATATTTTACTTTTTTCCTGTCGAGCCAAAGCCTCCAGCACCACGCTCACTATCTGATAGAGTATCAACCTCTACCCACTCTATCTGTTCGCATTTTGCTATCACAATCTGTGCCACACGTTCAGCCGGCTGCAAATGGTATGGGGTATTAGATAGATTAACAAGTATAACCTTTACCTCTCCGCGATAGTCTGCATCAATGGTCCCTGGCGAGTTTAACACTGTAATACCATGTTTAGCTGCTAAACCACTACGTGGTCGCACTTGCACCTCATATCCGGGCTCTATTTCAAAAAATAACCCCGTTGGGACTAATACCCTTTCTAATGAACCAATAATTATCTCGCTATCTATATCAGCTCTAATATCTGCTCCTGCTGAAAGTGGTGTCTCATAGGCAGGTAACATATTCTTCGAGCGGTTTATTACTTTTACCTTCATAATTTTCGTAGATTAATAATTAGCAAAATTAATAATTTTTCTTCAATAATAACAATAAATTCTCTCTTTTTATTGCATAAAAAGTGAATAGAGCTATTAGTGAGCCTCTTAAGCCATAATTCAACCACTGATTAGTGATTTCGATATATTGCACTCCAAAATATATCACCGCCGCAATAATAACATACTCAAATATTCGTACAAGCGGATAATTTATAGGATAGTAACGCTGGTTGAAATAGTAACTAACGATAACCATTACATGAGAGCTCGACAACTTAGCTAAAGCTGCCCCCATAAGACCTATCGAAGGTATCAATATGATATTCAGCGATATTGATACCGCAAAACCAATGATAGTTATAATTATAGCAAAATAGGTCTTTTCAACATACTTATACCAAAAGTTTAAATTTAAAAGCACCCCTAAGAGTATACTACTAATGAGTAGTAGCGGCACAATGTCAAGAGCCTCGCGGAATTCAGGGGCAACTATATATTGAAATATATCTAAAAAGAGTGTTATAAAAAGAAATATGATTATTGACACCACAATGAATAGAAGTGTGACGATAGCATTATTATCTTTAAACTCCTCACTTTTTAATTTTGCAAGGAAGAGAGGTTCGGCAGCATACCTGTACATCTGCGTAAAAATAACCATTATAGCCGTCAATTTGAGGGTAGCACTATATATACCCAACTGCTCAAGGGCTATATCTTTAGGCATAAGATAGCGAACTAAAAATCTATCCATAAACTCGTTGGCCGTTCCCGCAAGCCCTCCAATAAAGAGCGGAACAGAGAATAATAATACCTTTTGTAGTAGTCTCTTATCAATAGATAATTTTAATCTCCCAACACTAAAAAGTACCATTATTAGCGCAAAACCACTTGATAGAACATTTGCAATGAAGAAATAGCCTGCCCCATACCCTTCAATCCATAGCCAACTAAACAGCGGATTGGTTTTCAGCATTGGGAGTAACGAGTAGAAGAATATGACCATTATCACATTTACCACAACAGATGCCGCCTTAATAATTGTAAAACGCATGGCCCTTTCCCCCTCTCGTAACTTAGCAAATGGAATTGCAGCTATGACATCAAACAGGATGATTGCTGCAACAGAGTATATTATGGATATGTGATACCCACCACCAGATACATTATATATAGATTTACTAAATAGGAGTGCTAATAAGAAGAAGATTGTCGCAAGAAGAGTTGAAGTACTCCATACTGTGGTAAATACCTTTTCTCTATTCGCATTATCTTTCCCTGTAAATCTAAAAAAACCATTCTCCATACCTAATAAAAGTATAGAAAATGCAAATGGGATAACAGCATAAAAGTAGCCTATAACACCGAAATCACTCTCATTGAGGGCAATGTATGTGAGATATGGCGTAAGTAAATAGTTAATTACCTTAGGGATAATTGTACTAAGCCCATAAATCACAGTCTGGTTTGCTAATTTTCTTAAAATCATACTATTTTTACAAAATATTTCACAAAGATAGTTAAATAATTTTCTTTTGACAAAATAATTATTATATTTGCATTATTGTATTTTTAACTAAATAGTAAATTTATGGAAGAACTATCTTATTATCGTATTCGAGTCAAAGATATTGTTATCTATTTTGCCTTAATCTTTGTTTCTCTAATTTTAGGAGCTATTGCAACTGCACCCTTGGCAGGAATTATTAATGAAGGATGGTATTTTGGTATTATGTACACCGTGACCTTTACTACATCAATTGTGGCATGTTTAACCTACCGTAAGCATGCTGCACAAAGGCGAGGATTTGCTGTATCCAACCCTGCTTTAGGAGGGTTTAATCCTCTATTTTTTATTTTTGGAATTGTTTATATGGTAGCTAATGGTATTTTTTTAGAACCAATGGCATACTTATTTCCTGATTCCATGGAAAGCTATTACGAAATATTTGAAAATCAATCACTATTAAGTAGTATATTTATGGGAGTTATCGCAGCACCAATTCTTGAGGAGTATCTGTTTCGTGGAATAATCCTTCGGGATATTGCTTCGCGATGGGGTGTTAAGCGAGGAATATTTATCAGTGCATTACTATTTGGGTTAATGCATTTTAATGGAGTACAGATAATTTCAGCATTCTTTGGAGGTATATTTTGGGGGTATATATACTACAAAACCAATTTCTCGCTTAAAACAGTTATTGCCATGCATATGTTAAACAATCTTCTTGCTACGGTGGGAATGCAATTCTTCATAGATACAAAAGATACCAAGACTATTGATATAGTAGGAACT
>CAYIZU010000135.1:0-2567 GCA_964367795.1 uncultured Rikenellaceae bacterium
TCTCTATTGGCATACGCTTCATCTAATATCCTACGTTGCTCTACGAAATGTTCTTCATCACTAATATTTGCTATAAACTGACCGAAAACCTCTGTTTCTCCAATAATATCTTCTATTTCAGAGAATCTATTATTTTTGTTTGAAAGCATGTCATGCAAAAGTATATCAACCTTTTTCTTTCTATTAATAAATTTATAATAATCCTTTTTTATATCACTTTTCATACGTTTATAATTTTTTCCTTATACATCATATAGCAAATGAAAGTTGATATTTTACTATTCAAGAGTGAAATTTTTTTATTAAAATTATTTTTTATAACTTTGTGGCGTAACCATACGATATAATTATATGGATCAATCGGCAATACATAAGTTTAATATGAAAGAGAGTGGAGCTTGGGAGTTATTATATTCCATGCTCTACCGTGAGTTGTACTATTACTCATCAACGCTATATAGTAAGCTGAATATTGATCCAGACGATGCCATACAGGATGCCTTTGTTGATGTATGGTGTAGTGATGATATACAATTTAGCTCAGTAGAGAAATTGAGGAATTATCTATATGTTATTATTAAACACAAATTCATTAATCAATACAATAGGGCAGTACGAAAGAATAAAATTGACAAAGAGATTAAGTTTGACAGTGATTTCTTTATAGTGCAGGCGGTTGAGGGAGAGCTATACTCCATATTACCCGAGGCACTATCTTTGCTACCAGAGGAGTGTGCTCGCACTTTCAAACTCTTCTTGGAAGGATTTGAGATAGGTGAAATAGCAGAGATGTTAAATAAAAAGCAAAGTACTATTTATAATCAGCGAAAACAGGCAATATCAATACTTAAAAGAAAATTAGATAAAGATAAGTTTTTTACAATTCTTATATTGCTTTCAAGGGGTATATAATTCACATTTAAAATTATTTATATGAAAAACAGTTGGCAAATTCTAACTCTACTATTAGCTGTGGCGTTGGTTATTCTATCTATTAAAGTGGCAATGGTAGATAGTTCTGCATCGGAGGAGACGGTAAGTACTCCGGAGCAGAAGGAGAATATTATTATTGAAAATATTATGTCGCGTAGCAGTGTGCGTAACTATACATCACAACCTGTAGAGAATGATAAAATAGAAAAATTGTTAAGGGCAGGAATGGCGGCTCCCTCTGCGGGAAATAAACAACCTTGGGAGTTATTAGTGGTGAATGATAGGGCAATATTAGATTCTATTCCCAAGATAATAAAAGGGGCTCATATGGCAGCTAAGGCTCAATTGGCAATAGTTGTATTGGGTACTCCCGAGAAAGCTCTTATGCCGGATTATTGGGTACAGGATTGCTCTGCTATGACAGAGAATATTTTACTTGCAGCAAATGGATTAGGTCTTGGAGCAGTGTGGTGTGGCGCATATCCGGAGAATGGAACCGGTCGTGTTGAGAGTATGAGTAAATTGTTAAAACTCCCTAAAGGAACCTATGCGCTTAATGTTATTGTTATTGGTTATCCTGCTGCGGAACCGATTATTAAAGATAAATGGAATCCAGCAAAGATACATTATAATAAATATTAACTTTATGGAGAAGATAAAATATATCGTAAACCTCGTTATCATTGTACTACTTATGGCCGGTGTAGCTATTCGAAAAGATGGCCGCATGTTAGGACATGATGTTATGGAAATAGTAGATGGCGGGGGCGAGGCAAATATTGAAGTTCCTGTGGAAGAGACTCTTGCTGACGGAACACGAATGATAAATTCTTCATCACTTGCTAAGGATGTTGTAGGTTTTGGCGGTCGTACGCCAGTTAAATTATACGTTAAAGGTGGGGTTATTAGTAAGATAGAGGCTTTGCCTAATTCCGAAACTCCAAGTTTTTGGGATGAAGTGGTGGCGAGTGGTTTGATTGATAAATGGAATGGAGTTCCGCTTGCAGAGGCTTTAGAGGTTAAGGCAGATGCTGTTTCAGGTGCAACCTATAGTTCGGAGGCTATTATAAAGAATGTGCGGCGCGCTGCTGCGTATGGGGCGAATGTAAAATCAACGAATAGTTCACTATTATCAGGCTTAGGGTTTAAGGATATTATGGGACTGATTGTTATTCTTTTGGGTGCAGTTATAACATTTGCAAAGTTTCGTCAAAAATGGCTAATTACTCTTCAACTGGTATTGAGTGTTGTTGTATTGGGTTTTTGGTGTGGTAGTTTTCTTTCGTTATCTACATTTGTAGCGTGGGTCTCTAATGGTGTTAACTTATCACTCTCTTTACTTACATTCACAATGTTTGCGGTAGTTATTATAATGCCACTATTTGGTCGTAAGGGGGCTTATTGTCATATATATTGCCCTATGGGTGCTGCGCAAGAGTTATTGAGTAGAGTTCCGGCTAAAAAATTAAATATTAAGAGCGAAGTCTCTAAGTTTTTAGGAAAATTACGCTATTATATATTATTAGCTCTGCTCTTTTTAATGTGGCTGGGTGTTGGTTTTGATATTATAAACTATGAGGTTTTCTCTGCATTTATCGTCTCGTCGGCCTCTACGGTTGTACTTGTGATGGCAG
>CAYIZU010000135.1:2577-5735 GCA_964367795.1 uncultured Rikenellaceae bacterium
CTATTGTAATATTATTATCCCCTTTTGTACATAAGCCCTACTGTAGATTTATATGCCCTACGGGTGCGCTATTAACTGTTTCACAAAAAACTAAAGAGTAATGAAAAATATTTGGCAAATAGCAACTTTTCTGCTTGCTTTAGCAGTTATTGCATTATCTGTAAACTCAATTTTTCAAAAACCGCGTGAGTCTAAGATTACGGTCTCGGCAGAAAAAGCCGCTATAGATAATATTATGACGCGCAGTTCAGTGCGTAAATACACAAAAGAGAGGGTTTCTGATGAATTAGTGACGAAGATGCTCCGCGCTGGTATGGCGGCTCCAACTGCAGGAAATCGTCAACCTTGGGAGTTTTATGTTGTTCGTGATACTAATATAATAAAACAGATGAATAAGGTAACGAAGTTTGCAGCACCTATGAATGAGATAGCGCAACTTGCTATTGTGGTATGTGGTGTTGAATCGGGGGCATTTCCCATAGAGCCGCGCTATTGGGTACAGGATGTGTCGGCTGCAACGGAGAATATTCTTCTATCGGCACATGCTCTTGGGCTTGGGGCTGTTTGGTGTGGTGTGTATCCCGGTGAAGATAGGGTAGCGACATTAAGAAAATTACTTGAAGTGCCTAAGAAATTAACTCCATTTAATATAATAATGATTGGTCATCCTGATGGTTTGTCAACGGTAAAAGATAAGTGGAAACCAGAGAAGATACATTATATTGAATAGTTATGTAAAATAACATTGCCTATATTCTCTTGGTAATGCTTGTTGGTATGCTTTATTGTTGGGGCGATGGTTCCACCTCCGTTGCCATGTGCGGATATCAGAGTTGGTGCTACGAAGCGACGTATTTCATCGTAGTATTTTCCATCAATAAAACTTTGTAATAGCTTCGTTCCTCCTTCAACTATTATAGATTGAACACCTCGACTATGTAGGTCAGAAAGTATTTCGTTAATTCGGCGATGTTTGTAACAAATACTTTCTGCCTCGTTATTGAAAATTTTTGACTCCACTGATAGGGTATCTCTACTGTCGTAAGTTACACGTATAGGATTTTTCCCTTGCCATTCACGCACAGTAAGTGATGGATTATCTCTAAGCACTGTATTAGCCCCAACCATTATCGCATCCTCTTCTGCTCGCCAACGATGCACCAGCATCTTTGCAGTAAATCCCGTAAGCCATATAGGGGGCTCATTATGTGCACGGTCGCTATCTATATAACCATCGGCACTCTCTGCCCATTTGAGGATAACATAAGGTCGCTTTTCTGTGTGGTAGGTTATGAAGCGTCTATTCAGTACCCGTGCCTCATCCTCTAATATGCCCTCAATGACCTCTACTCCATTATTTTGTAGTTGATAAACACCTCTGCCAGACACTTCGGCAAAAGGGTCTCGCATGGCTATAACAACACGTTTAATACCACTTCTTATTATTAATTCTGTACATGGAGGAGTTTTCCCATAGTGACAACATGGCTCAAGAGTAACATATATTGTGGAGGTAGGTAGTAATTTCCTATCACTCTCTTTAATCGATGCAATAGCATTTACTTCGGCATGCGCCTCTCCATAAAGGCGGTGATAACCTTCACCGATAATGGTATCATTTGCTACTACGACGGCTCCAACCATAGGATTGGTAGAGACGCTCCCTAACCCTCGCGCGGCAAGGGTTAAGGCTCGTTTCATATATTTCTCATTAACCATGAACATAGTCTACTACTTTTCGTTAAGTATCTTATAGAAGTCGTATGATTCTGGATTCTCAACGCTCTCTGCTATTAAGGCATAATCCTCCTCTGTGATATAGTGTAGGTTATTTCGATATATGATATCTATATCTCTCTGCTCGATATTAAGAAGGCGCGGAGTAATTTTACCATTACTACCCTCAATATCTTTAAGGTAAAGAGGTTTAATCTCTTCTTTGTCGTTTAATGTCACAATACATCCAGTTGCGCCCTCGCTAAATAGTTTATATACACCAATACCTAATTTCGTAGTGTAATAAAGATCTGCCGCCGATGTTGTACAGCATCTCAACTCATAACCTAACTCCATAGGTCGGCATCTGTTTGATAGGCCAACTTTTTTCATCTCTTTAGCTATAAGTTGCGAAAATAGATGCGATTTACTCACAGCATATAACTCAATATGTCCATGCGCATCTTTTGGGAACGAAATTCCAAGATTATCAAACTCCACCTCATCAATGAAGTGAAATACCCCCTCACTTATCATTATAACACCATAGTCGATACCTAATAATTTGCGCTTCAGCATCGAAGATACACACATACGTACTATCTTATCAAAATTAATTTTGGTTTTATTGAACATCTCTGGTACAATAATCATAGGGTAGTGGCATGCTGCGCCTATCTGATAAGCTAAATGGCCTGCTTCACGTCCCATGCCGCACACAACGAACCAGTTGCCACATGTTCGAGCATCTTCGTAAAGGGTTGTACCTAATTTTACACCCTCTTCAACGGCTGTTGCATAGCCAAATGTTGGTTTTGCAAATGGCAGAGGTAGGTCGTTATCGATAGTCTTAGGAACATGTATATTAGAGACATCAAGATTTTGCGAACGAAGATATTTTGATAACCTATTAGCGGTTGACGCTGTATCATCGCCACCAATAGTAACGAGTAGTTTAACATCGTTTTTGATGAAGAAATCTGTGCTAAATTCCTCATCTTTTGGCTTATACCTGCTCATAACAAGTACCGAACCTCCTTTATTAAAAATCCTATCCGCCATAGCGAAATCAATATCCACAAACTTTGGATTTTCGCTAACTAAGCTCTTGTAGCCTTCATTTAAGCCTATCACACGAAATCCTTTAGATAGGAATACCTTCGCTACAGAGCTAATAACACAATTAATACCCGATGCAGGCCCTCCTGCACATAAGATAACAACACTTCCTTTGTTCATAATTTATTTTATTTTAGTAAAACATTTTCTCCCCAAAGCATACTGTATAATTATTGATTTACAATATATTCCGTTAACCCTTCTACAATCAATGTTTTTACGTTTCTCGTTTAATGCCTCGATATTTTTTCTATAATCGTTATGTGCCTTAATTACAGCTCTAAAATAACTCCATTTACCCTGTAAAAGATATATAATAGAAA
>CAYIZU010000136.1:0-284 GCA_964367795.1 uncultured Rikenellaceae bacterium
TTAAACGAAGCGGAGAATTTACGGTAAATATTGCATATTTTGAGGAGAATATACCTGTATTGGGTGTAATATATGCCCCAGCACTCGGTAGATTATATTTTGCAGCAAGAGATTTTGGTGCATATAAACTTGATGGAATAGATATAAACTATGATTTTAGTGATTTGAATAAACTTATATCTCAATCACAGAGACTACCAATAGAGAGAACACGCAAAGAGTATGTTGTTGTTGCATCTGTGTCGCATCATAATACTGAGACAGATGAATTTATTAAGACATTA
>CAYIZU010000136.1:294-3783 GCA_964367795.1 uncultured Rikenellaceae bacterium
AGCAAAATATAATAGCGTTATTTTGCAGCAATCTGGAAGCTCTCTTAAAATATGCCAAGTAGCAGAAGGTAGTGCTGATATATATCCTCGATTTGCCCCTACTATGGAGTGGGATACTGCTGCTGGTGATGCTATTGCACGGTATAGTAGTTGTGAAATTATAGATGCAAAAAAACGAACTCCAATCAACTATAATAAAGCAAATTTGCTAAATCCTTGTTTTATTGTGCAAAGAAAGAGATAAATGAACCCTCCTCAGATATTTATAATCGTTATACTTGTGGCAACAATAATATTGTTGGCGTATGATAAAATGCGCCCTGGTATTGTTATGCTTACCTCGGCAACTATACTTATGGTTGCTGGTTATATTTCGCCACAAGAGATAATTAATGGTTTTAGCAATAAAGGTGTTATCACAATTGCGCTATTGTTTCTGGTAAGTGAGGGAGTTCGTCGTTCTGGGGCACTAAATGTTTTTGTTAAATTTTTACTTCCTAAACAGAAGAGTACTATAAACGGTATTTTATCTCGATTATTACCAAGTGTTGCAGCTATCTCAGCACTAATTAATAATACTCCTGTTATCGCTATTTTTGCTCCAATAGTTAAGAGGTGGGCAAAGGCAAGAGCAATACCTCCTACTAAATTTTTGATTCCTCTGTCGTTTGCAACAATCTTGGGCGGTATGTGTACCTTAATTGGCACATCAACAAACCTTGTTGTACATTCGATGATGATAGATGCCGGCTTTGACGGATTTAGTATGTTTGAACTTGGAAAAGTCGGAGTATTTATCGCCATAGTTGGACTTGTATATCTTATACTTTTTTCAAAGGTATTTTTACCCAACATACGTGAGGATGTTGCGGAGGAGAATGATGAAATAGAGCATAGAGCTGAGGCGGTGATTACGTCACGCTTTCCCGGTGTTGGGAAACGGGTTTTAGAGTTTGATTTTGAAAGAAGATTTGGGGCTAAATTAATTGCAATTAAGCGCAATGGACAAACTTTAAATGAGAATACCGACAGTGCTATATACCAAGCAAACGACACATTAATAATGGATGTAGATGATAAGTTTATTGACTCGTGGGGCGAGTCGAGCTTCTTTTTTGTTGTATCTAATGGTCACGACGAACCTATAATAGGAGGCAAAAAAAGATTATTAGCCATCTTACTTACTATTTTTATGACTGTTGGTGCTACGATTGGAGCTACGCCAAAGTTTAAAAGTATGCTTCCTGATCTACAACTTGATATGTTCTTCTTTGCATTGGTGACAGTGATAATAATGGTATGGACTAAAATGTTTCCTGTAAATAAATATACAAAATTCATTTCGTGGGATATTATTATCACGATAGCTTGTGCATTTGCCATAAGTAGTGCGTTACAAAACTCTGGAGTTACCGACTTGTTAGCAAATAAGATAGTATCTATATCTGGCGACTTAGGACCATACGCTCTCTTAGCTATTATATTTATTGTAACGAACCTATTTACCGAGTTTATAACAAATGCCGCAGCAGTTGCGGTAGTATTCCCAATAGCTATCTCGGTCGCCACTCAAGCAGGGGTTAATCCTACACCTTTCTTTGTCGCTATTTGCGTTGCTGCTTCGGCAAGTTTTTCTACTCCGATAGGTTATCAAACAAATCAGATAGTCCAAGGTATTGGTAATTATAAATTTAGAGACTTTTTCAGAATTGGACTACCTCTCAATATCATAACTTTTGTAATATCAATGATACTAATCCCATTTTTTTGGCAATTTTAATAATATGGAAAAAGAACAGAATATACATCCTAATTTTGATAAAATTATGGGTAGAGAAATTAAGGAACGGTTACTTAATCAACGTTCTGTGGTTGTGTGGTTTACTGGACTTAGTGGCTCGGGCAAGAGTACACTTGCCTTGGCTCTTGAAAAAGAGCTACATAACAGGCAGTACTTATGTAAAATATTAGATGGAGACAATATTCGCAGTGGAATAAATCGAAATCTATCTTTCTCAAGGGAAGACAGATTGGAGAATATACGTCGTATAGCAGAGGTGTCCCGTCTTATGATAGACTCTGGTGTAATTACAATTGCAGCATTTATCTCCCCTGAGATAAATATGCGGGAGTTAGCTGAAAACATTATCGGGAAAGATAACTTTATTGAGGTTTATGTTAGCACCCCAATTGAAGAGTGTGAGCGTAGAGATATTAAGGGACTTTATGCTAAAGCCCGAAGGGGCGAGATAGTTAATTTTACTGGTATTGACTCTGTTTTTGAATCGCCCTTAAACCCCACCATTGAGATTGACACCACAAGCCAGAGTGTTGAGGAGTCGATCAATAAGATATTAGAAACTATTTTAAAAAGAGTTAGATATGAATAATTATAGTATTTCGCATTTGCGAGAATTAGAGGCTGAGGCGATACACATTATACGTGAAGTAGCTTCTGAGTTTGAAAACCCTGTAATGTTGTATAGTATAGGTAAAGATTCATCTGTGATGGTACGACTTGCCGAGAAGGCTTTTGCTCCTGGTCGTCCACCATTCCCTTTGATGCACATTGATAGCCAATGGAAGTTTCGGGAGATGATAGAATTTAGAGATTCGTACACTGCAAAATACGATTGGGACTTAATTGTGGAGCACAACGAAGAGGCACATAAGAGTGGTATTGGCCCATTTACTCACGGCAGCAAAGTTCACACGGATTTAATGAAGACTGCGGCACTGCTTCAAGGTCTTGATAAGCACCAATTCGATGCTGCCTTTGGTGGAGCACGTCGTGATGAGGAGAAAAGCAGAGCTAAGGAGCGTATCTTCTCTTTCAGAGATCGTTTTCACCAATGGGATCCTAAAAATCAACGCCCCGAGCTGTGGGATATATATAATACAAAAGTTCATAAAGGTGAGACTATAAGGGTCTTTCCATTAAGTAACTGGACTGAGCTTGATATATGGCAATACATTCGTTTAGAGAATATACCTATTGTACCTCTTTACTTTGCTAAGGAGAGAGCTGTGGTTAATGTAGACGGGAACCTTATATTAGCAGACGACGAGCGTATGCCTCAAGAGCTACGAGAGAGGGCTGAGATGAAGTTGGTTCGCTTTAGAACATTGGGGTGTTACCCTCTAACAGGAGCAGTTGAGAGTGATGCTGACACGATAGAAAAAATCATTGAAGAGATGATGACTACAACCAAAAGTGAACGTACAACAAGGGTCATAGATTTTGATCAAGATGGCAGTATGGAGCAAAAGAAACGTGAAGGATATTTTTAAATCGTGGAGATTATGAACAATACAAATATAACCATTGAGGAGTATCTACTCAATGATGAAAAGAAAGATTTATTACGCTTACTAACAGCTGGTAGTGTTGATGATGGAAAATCGACACTTATTGGGCGATTGTTGTTTGATAGTAAAAAATTATACGAAGATCAGTTAGATGCCCTTGCAAAAGATAGCAAAAGATTA
>CAYIZU010000136.1:3793-5612 GCA_964367795.1 uncultured Rikenellaceae bacterium
GTGATGAGATTGATTACGCTCTTCTGCTTGACGGACTAAAGGCAGAGCGAGAACAAGGTATTACAATAGATGTAGCTTATAGATATTTCTCAACAAACAAGCGCAAATTTATTATAGCAGACACCCCCGGTCACGAGCAGTACACTCGTAATATGATTACAGGTGGTTCGACGGCTAATCTTGCCATTATTCTGGTTGATGCCCGTAATGGGATTGTAACACAAACACGTCGTCACACATACCTTGTATCACTTTTAGGTATAAAACATATAGTTCTTGCTATCAACAAGATGGATCTTGTTGATTATGATAAATGTGCTTTTGACAATATAGTCAGTGAGTATATGAAGCTCATTGACGGAATGCAGATAGGAGAGGTTACACCAATCCCAATTTCAGCACTAAAGGGCGACAATGTTGTTGAGAGTTCTAACAATATGCTGTGGTATAGTGGAGGCACCCTTTTAGACCATTTAGAGAGTGTAAAAATTGACCGAGATCGTAACTATAAGTCGCTACGTTTCCCTATACAATATGTTATGCGCCCTAACATAGATTTTAGAGGATTTAGCGGAAAGATAGCGAGTGGTATAGTTCGAAAAGGAGATAAAATTATGACACTTCCATCGGGAAGAGTGTCACACGTAAAATCGATTGTCACCTACGAAGGAGAGCTCGATTATGCTGTTACTCCTCAATCGGTAACAATTACACTTGAGGATGAAATTGACACCTCACGAGGAGATATGATTGTTCATTGCCAAGACTCCCCACTCGTCAGCCGTTCAATTATGGCTATGCTAGTGTGGATGGACGAAGAACAGATGGATACAAAGAAGAAATTCTATATTAAACACACCACTGCGACTACTCGTGCTCAGATTAGTGATATTCACTACAAAGTAAACATAAATAGTATGGAACACACAAAGTGTGAGCTTGAGGATGGTTTTAACCTTAATCAGATTGGGTGTGTTTCCCTCTCTTTAGCAAGAGAACTATTTTTTGATGCTTATACTCAAAATCAAGCAACAGGTTCTTTTGTATTAATAGATCCTATAACCAATAATACTTGTGCCGTAGGTATGATAATTGGGGAGGCTGCTCAAATTGGGGGTGTCAATATTGAAGATATTTCAATAAATCTAAAAGATCTGAGAATAGAGGAACGCCATTACGAGGCCATTAATAAAGTTGTTGACGAGATTCGTAGACAAGGTATAAATATCAACCTAATAATGGAATAACTATGGGAATATTAAAATTTGATACCCTGCCAGTGAACCCACTGGTAGGAGCTGATTGGAAAACCTTTAAGGCTATTACAAGTGCCAATAATGTAGCTTCTAAATATAGAACTAAATATTGGCTAACAAAAGCAATATGTCGTATATTAAGCCCTCTGGCTGCTATACAAAATAGAAGATACATAAGACGACTTAGCGGCAAAAAATTAGAACAGCCCCCTGTTTTTATTTTAGGGCATTGGCGTAGTGGTACAACTTATATGCACAATGTGTTATCACAAGATAAACACTTTGGATATAATACCACATATCAAACTGTGTTTCCTCATTTAATGATGTGGGGGCAGCGTTTTTTTAAGAGTTGTATGCGAATATTTTTGCCAAACAAACGCCCTACGGATGGGATGACACTCAATGTCGATTTTCCACAAGAGGAGGAGTTTGCATTAGCCAATATGACAATGCACTCATATTATCACTTCTGGTTCTTTCCCGAAAAGATGATGGAATATGCTGATAAATATCTCACTTTCGACACAGTAACAGATAGTGAATTAGCCGAGTTTGAGGAG
>CAYIZU010000137.1:0-5606 GCA_964367795.1 uncultured Rikenellaceae bacterium
TTTGTGTCTGAGTTACATACGACAAATGAGAAACAAATTATAAACGTATGAAAAAGAATATTATAAATAATTTTATTGAAGAGAAAGATAGACTTCTGAATGATTTATCAGAGGTTTTAGATAACCCATCTTCTGAATGTAGTGATGAAACTAAAGAGTTATTATCCACACTTGCCGATGAGGATTACTTTTTAGGGGCGTTAGAAAAAACAAATATAGCTTACGAAAATCGCAATCAAAAGCGTCTTAATAAAAAACTTTTAGAGTCTAAAAAGAATCGCAGATTGAAGATATACAAACGTATTGCATTGATAGGCGCTACGGCTGCCGTAATCGCTATTTCATTTAATATATACAACAAAAGTGAATCTAATGAGGTTATTCCAGAACTAATAACGGAATACATTACACCAACACTTATCACATCAAATAGCGAAATTGTGCTTAAGGGTAAGCCCGAACTATCATACAAACAGCAAAAGAACATAAAAATGGATAGTATCACTCCTATCACAAAAGCAAATGAAACGCACAAAGTTGTGATACCTAAAGGCTATACATATGATATAGTGTTAAGTGATGGTACAGAGGTAACGCTCAATAGTGGAAGTGAGCTATCATACCCTACCACTTTTAACACTAATGAACGACTTGTTGAGATAAAAGGAGAGGGTTACTTCAAAGTAAAAAAGGGAGATACGCCATTTATAGTTAACAATAATGGTATTAAAATAAAGGTATATGGAACAGAGTTCAATGTTCGTGAAGGACGAGATAATATCTATGAAACAATCCTTATTGAAGGTAGTGTAGGAGTGACTGTCCCTAATGGCAAAGAGGTGATGATAAAGCCAAACGCACTACTAAGATAAGATGCAAACTTAAACACCTCTTCTGTTATGAAAGTAAATAGTAGTCACTACACGCAATGGATGAGTGGTGAATTTAACTACACTAAAGTGCCATTAAGGATTATTATTGAAGATATAGAAAGATGGTTTGGAGTGACGATTAATAATTATTCGGCATACCACGACGAAGAGATTACTATGTTTGCAAAGAAAAAAGATATAAATGATGTTATGGATGTACTAGAGAAGATATTAAATATTAATTTTATTAACGAAGGAGGAGGGATATATGATATAGAGTAATAGAATAACAAAAAGAGGAGAGTTGACATAGTGCCACACTCCCCTCAAAGAAACAACAATTACAGCAAACTCAATCCCCATTAAGTTATGCCGTAAAAATAAATAATTATAAAACATTAATTTATTTGAAGTCAAAGATATGAATAAATGTATACACAACAAAATAAAAAGTAAAATTTCTTTGCTTGTGTTGCTAATCATGCTCTCGGTTTCAGCCCAAAGAGCGTATGCAACAAGCGAAAATTTACCAAATAATAATAAATCACTTGTGGAGCAGGTGCAAGACACAAAGATTAATATAGACATAGTCAATAAGAACTTTTCGGAAGTTATGGCAGATATATGCCGTAAAGCAAACATTAAATATGGCGTTGGAAAAGGTGTTCATATAGACGAAAATAAAAAATACTCTTTCAAAGAGGATAATATCTCTATTGAGAATGCACTAAAAAATTTCTTACGTGATACGCCGTATAGCTTCACTTATGAAAATGGCACAATACTCATTATTAACAAGCAACCCGTTAAAATGGTAACCATTACGGGTAAAGTTGTTGATGAAAATGGAAAGCCTGTTGTTGGTGCAACTATTATTGTTAAAGGAAGCAATAAAGGTGCGATAACAGATGATAAAGGTATTTTCCGCATACATATAGAGGTTGGTGCTATATTAGAGATTAGTTGTACTGGCATGAAAGATAAGGAGCATACTGTTACACTTAATGACAGCGTACTCACTATAGCTTTAGAGAAAGCAGAGTCAAAGATTGATGATGTGGTGGTAACGGGAGTCTTCGACCGTCCTCGCGAGAGCTATACCGGCTCTGTTAAGACAGTAACTGCAAGAGAGTTAAAGCAATATAAAGGACAAAACCTATTAATGACACTTCGAAATATTGACCCAGCGGTTAATATAGTTGTTGATAATGCTATGGGTAGTAATCCAAACCGTGAGTTTGAGGTTAAAATACGCGGTAACTCTTCTCTTCCAGCAAACCTTGACGATGCAACCGTAGAGTATTCAAAGCAGTTAAACTCACCTCTTGTTATAATGGATGGTTTCGAGATATCAATTGAGGAGCTTATGGACTTTAATGATGAAGAAATTGAGAGTATCAACATTTTAAAAGATGCGTCGGCAACAGCTATCTACGGTTCTCGTGGTGCAAATGGTGTATTTGTTATAAAGACAAAAGATCCTGAGGCAGGGAAACTAAGAGTGACTGTTAATGCCGGGATAAATCTTGAAGTTCCAGATCTATCATCATATAACTTGATGAATGCAAGTGAGAAGCTTGCATTAGAGAAACTTATTGGTTTTTATGATAGTAGCGACCCATTAAGGTATTATGAACTACAAAACCTATACAACGAGCGCATATCAGGAACCCTACAAGGCGAAACAGAATGGATTCGCGAGCCTGTGCGCGTTGGAGTTGGACGTAACCTTAAGGCAAAAATAGAGGGTGGAACAGAACGTTTCAGATGGGGGGTTGATATCTCTAATAATAATACCATTGGTACTATGAAAGGTTCTGAACGCGATGTAACAAACGCCTCGTTTACCATAATGTATAATCATAAAGGTCTACAAGTCAGAAATAAGGCATCGTTTAGCAGCACAAAAGCTGATAATGGCTCGTATGGTTCGTTTTCTGACTATGCCGAATTAAATCCTTACTTCAGAGTAACGGATGAGAATGGAGAACTAATTGAAGATTGGAAATTATTCTCTGGCACACCAGTTCCAAACCCATTAGTTGATGCGTCTTTACCTATAAAAGACTACTCTACAAATATGTATTTTAGAAATCAACTATCTATTGATTGGCAGATAAACGAAGAGCTTACCGTACGTGGGCAGTTGGGTATTAGTAAAGGCTTTAACCAAACACATAATTTCCTACCTGGCAGCCACTCCTCATTTAATTATAGTAATATCTCATTCTTTGAGAAAGGAAGCTACGACCTAACCGATGGAGAGTCGCTTGACTTAGAGGGTAATATCTCAATAAACTACGTTAAGGTATTTAATGAAAAACATCAATTATATGCTGGACTACAAGCCTCTTTTATTGATAATGAAAGCTACGGATATAGCTTTTCTACAAGAGGATATGTTAACCCATCATATACAGATTTCTCAAATGCTATATCTTATGCCAATGGCTCTATACCAGTTGGAAGTGATAATTTAGTTCACTCGGTAGGTTTTACGGCTAACGTAAACTACACTTATGACTCACGTATATTTGTAGATGCATCGTACCGCTTAGATGGCTCGTCACAGTTTGGTGTTGACCAGCGTTTCGCCCCTTTCTGGACTGTTGGTGCTGGCTGGAATGTGCATAATGAGAGATTTACGCGCAATCTTGAATTTTTAAGCGCACTACGATTACGTGCAAGCATTGGAGAGAGTGGTTCGATGCAATTCTCACCTTATGAAGCGCGCTCTATGTATCAATTCACCAATTCATCTCGCTACCTTACATGGACATCAGCAGGATTAATGGGCATAGGTAATCCCGATCTTACTTGGCAGACAACTCGTCAGACGAATATCGGTATTGAGTTAGGGTTATTTGACGGTCGCATTACAGCAGGTATTGATATATTTAACAAGGAGACAGACGATTTATTATCTTCAACAGAACTAAAACCATCAAGCGGTTTTGATAACTACCGTGAGAATATAGGTGCTACAAAAAACAGCGGTTTCGAAGCTAAGTTAGGTTATAACATCATCAGTGATGTACAGCGAAGAATTACTTGGAATGTAAGTGCTAATGTAGCCTATACAAAGAATATTATTACATCCCTATCAGATGAGATAACAAGGCAGAGTCAAATAAACTTAGAGAGATACGAGTATGGTAATATACTATTTGAAGGATACTCTCAAAACTCAATATATGCAGTTCGTTCATTAGGAGTTGACCCTATGAGTGGTCAAGAGCTTTTCCTTGATAAAGATGATATGGTTACAACAACATGGCAGAACGATGCAAGAGTATATGTTGGGGTAGAAGAACCACTATATATAGGCAACTTAAGTAGTACGTTTAGCTATAAGAATTTTACAATTAATTTATCATTTGGATACCACTGGGGAGGTTATCAGTATAATCAAACCCTTATTGACAAAGTTGAATTACAAAGAGGTACTGTAAATAGTAATAGTATTAACTTTGGAATGGCATATAACGTGGATAAAAGAGTATTAACAGAACGCTGGCAGGAAATTGGAGATATTACCTTCTATAAAGGCTATGGCGACCTACGCACAAAACCATCTACCCGCTTTGTTATGAAAGATAACGTATTTCAACTTCAGAGTGTAGCTCTTCAGTATAGATGGAATACACCATTTGTAACGAATAAACTGAAATCTCAGGGAATTAATTTTAGCGTGAATATGTCAGACCTATTCTATTTATCATCAATAGATAGAGAGCGTGGTACAAGTTACCCATTTGCTAACAATATTCAATTCACTACATCAATAACCTTCTAATAAAGAATAATATGATAACAAATAGATATATAATAGGATTATTATCGGCAGTTATGTTACTTACATCATGTAACAACTTTCTGAACTTTAGCCCAAAGTCGCAGATTGATGCTGAATTAATGTTCGAAAGTAAAAATGGTTATATGGATGCTCTAAGTGAGTGTTATAGACTTATGGGAGATGACGACAGCTATGGAGGTTCATTAACAATAACTCACCTTGAGTATATGGCACAGAACTGGATGACAGATGCATCCAGCAATGATGCGCAGATAAGAGCACTTGATTTTACGACAGACGAATCAAAAGAAGATGCATTAATGCTATTTAAGCACTTCTACTCAATTATAGCACAAGCAAACGATCTACTTTCAAATATAGATATTAAAGGTGATGTAATAGGTGATGAGGCACTTCGTAATGTTATTAAAGGTGAAGCTTTAGCAATACGAGCGCTCCTGCATTTCGATGTATTACGACTTTTTGGACAGATGCCTAATAACCCATCGACTTTAGTTTCACTGCCTTATGCTACCAAAGTTGGCAAAGAGGATGTTCCTCTATATAACTACGGGCAGTTTACTAAACTTATTATCGAGGATTTAACTCAAGCAGAAGAGTTACTTAAAGAGAATGATCCTGTCACGGAGACTGGTTTTGATGAAGAGTACTATGACGAGACATTCTTAACATTCCGCAGACACAGATTAAATCTTTATGCTGTACAAGGGTTAATGGCACGTTTTTATCAACATACTGGTAATAAGAGTAAAGCCATAGAGTATGCGAAATTGGTTATTGATGCAAAATTAAAAGATGGAAGTAAAGCTATCGACTTCAGCATTAATTCAGATTTAGCAAAAGAGTACTTTGCACTACCGGGTGAGAGTTTATTTGCACTAAATGATAATGACAGTTATCGAGTTATCTCCTATTAT
>CAYIZU010000138.1:0-2567 GCA_964367795.1 uncultured Rikenellaceae bacterium
AAACGCTTACGAACATTAACACCAGCACGTGTCACCTCTGCAGGAAGTAATCCTTGGGCTGTTGCAATACGATTTTGCACATTAACCGTCGCCATATCAGGATCCGTTCCCTGCTTAAAATAGACCGTTATATTTGCAGAACCATTATTTGTTGCCGAAGAGGTCATATAGTTCATATTCTCCACTCCATTTATAGCCTCCTCTAAAGGGGCAACAACACTCTTTTGTACAGTTTCAGCATTCGCACCTGTATAGTTAGCGTTAACGCTGATTGTAGGAGGTGCTATTTCAGGATATTGCTCTACTGGCAGTATGAATAAGGCAATAACCCCCACCAATAATATCACTATTGATATAACGCTCGCAAGAATCGGGCGATCAATAAATCTTTTTATATTCATTTCTATTATATTAACTGGTTAGTTATACCTAAATTACTTCTTCACTGGTTTTTGGGTTGCAATGGTGTTTTTTTTACCAACTGGAGTTCCTTCACGCACCAAACCAACACCCTTTGCAATTATTTCATCTCCTACCTTTAATCCACTTGTAACAGCATATTCACGCCCATTAAGTGATTCAACTGTTAATATTGTTGATGTAGCCTTTCCATTAACCACTTTATACGCTAAAACTTTATTCTGCAACTCAAATGTTGCCTCTTTAGGTATCACAATAACATTATCAATCTCTTTTGTTATCACTGCACGACCAACACCGCCATCACGCAAAACGCCATTAGGGTTTTCAAAAGCTGCGCGGAACATAACCGAACCCGTCTCTCTATCCACAACACCACTTATCGCATCAACCTTACCTTTTATCTCATATTCGCCACCATGGCTAAGGATAAGAGTTACAGGTGGCAAATTCTTTATCGCCTCTTCAACAGTTCTATTTCCGCTTGTAAGTTCTAACATATCTGCCTCGCTCATAGCAAAACGCGCAAACATCTTATTTGGTGATGCAACAGTAACAAGAGGTTCAGCAATAGAGGCACTGACAAGGGCACCAACATTGTAAGGTACAACACCGGCAACACCATCATATGGGCTTTTAACTTCTGTGTATGATAAATCGTTAGATGCTTTTAAGTGACTTGCCTTAGCTAAAGCAAGAGCTGCATTTGCTTCTGTAAGTGAGTTCTTTGAGGTTTGTAAGTCAAAATCAGAAACAACATTAGCAGCAAAGAGCTCTTCACTACTCTTAAGTTTCAGTTCAGCGGTTGCAACACGAGCCTCTGCACTTTTCAAATTAGCCTCTGCAGTTTGAAGAGCCGCCTGATATGGCACTTGATCGATAACAAAAAGAACTTGGCCTTTTTTGACTTTATCACCATCATCAACCAATATTTTTGTTATCACTCCTGATACTTGGGGGCGTATCTCTACATAATCATCACTATGTATCTTTGCACTATACTCCTCGAGGACACTTCTATTGGCTGTTGTCACTTTCATTGTTTCGTGATTCGCCATTGGCCTACCGGTTGTTTTAGGTGCCTCTTTACACGAGACAAACATGGCTCCTGTGATAACAAGAGCGGAAAAAATCTTCAATTTCATTTTTTTATTCATTATTTTTGGTTAAATTTGTATTCTGATATCTTTCAAGTTGCAAAATTAATAATAAAACGACAAAACACACTACTTTTATTTTATTGTAGTTGTCAAAAGTACAAAAGTGGTGGTAAACGTAAAAAAGTATGAATCCAAAGAGGCTAAAGTTATATATTGACCTTGTGATGTATGTTATACTTATACCATTCATCACTCTCTTCGTTCCATCAGAGAAGGTTTTTCCAACAGATAGTTATTTCTATTTTGCATTGACATTATATGTATATTTCATCTATTTTATAAATAGCTATTTTGATATTATTGGTCTGATATGGCGCAAAAAATATGCCAGGTCAATACTCCTGTTGGGGGTGTTGATATTAGCTACTTTTGTTATGACCGAGCTTCCCATTGACACTTTTAAACTTAATATTACAAATCAAAATCCTATCATCCAAGAGGCAGTACGTGCTCGCGTGGTGTGGTATATATTCTTTATGCTATTAATAATCTGCTTTGCTCTCTCGCTATTTCATGAAACATTTCGTCAAGTGACTGTCAATCAAGAGATAGAGATGGGAAAAAAACGTGCGGAAATAGCTCTATATAAAGCACAGATTAATCCTCATTTTATGTTTAATGCCCTAAATACTATATATGGGCTTATCATATCAAAATCAGAGAGTGCAGAGGAGGTTTTTGTTAAGTTCACCGAGATATTTAGATATATGTACACTAACGCCGATGCTGATACCATCACTATAGGTAACGAGATAAAGCATATATCAGATTATATTGATTTACAATCTATGAGATTAAATGAACACACTAAAGTTTCATTCAATTATGAGGTTGATGATGATAATTTTAGTATTGCCCCAATGATAATCATAACATTCATCGAAAATGCATTTAAATATGGGGTATCATCATTTATGGATACGCGAATAGATATAGAGATAAGATTAAAACAGGGTGTATTAACTTTTACATCTTCTAACAATATAA
>CAYIZU010000138.1:2577-5558 GCA_964367795.1 uncultured Rikenellaceae bacterium
AATATAACGCAACGTTCAGAGAGCAAAGGTATAGGTATTGAAAATTGCCGTAAGCGAATGGATTTATTGTATAAAGATAATTATAGCCTCTGTATTAAAGAGAAAGACGAGGTATACTATGTTGAACTAATAATAGGTAAAAAATGATACACTGCATAGCCATAGATGACGAGCCAATAGCACTATCTATAATAGAAAATTTCTGTAATAGACTGCCTCACGATATATCTATAAAGCTTTTTAGCGACCCAACAGAAGGAATAAAGTATATGAATAGTAGCCAAACAGATATACTATTCTTAGATATTGATATTAATGGTGTATCGGGGTTAGATATTGCCAAAACAATACCAAGTAACACTTCACTAATTTTTACAACTGCCCACTCCGACTATGCTATATATGGCTTTGACCTGTGTGCAACTGATTTTCTGCATAAACCTTTCTCATTTGATAGATTTAATGTAGCTTTCAATAAAGCTATAAGTGGTATTGAGGTAAACAAAAGCATTACCGTGAAAGTGGAGTACAAAAATGTTAATATCGAATTAGATGATATAGTATATATTGAGGCAATGGATAACTACATAAAAATTCATCGCAACAGCAACAAGATGACACTTTCACAAATGAGTATGAAGAGTATTATTGAATTACTTCCATCTGCAGACTTCATAAGAATACACCGCTCATATATTATTGCACTAAGAGAGGTTGTAAGCTACACAAAGAGGCAGGTTACATTAAACAACGGAATAAGCTTATCGGTTGGACGGATATATGCCGAAGAGCTATATAACCAAATATCTCTACTTCCATAATGATAGCTTATCGGATAAATCCTTTATCGATGATGCTCTGAAAATTGGAGATTTAATACCACTCCTTCGCTGTTGTTGATAATCTGCAAGAGCCGAAAATGCATATTTACTTAGTAATACAATCGCTATAATGTTTGTTATTGTCATAAGCGCCATAAACAGGTCGGCAAGATTCCACACAATACTCAAACTGCTTGTCGCTCCAAACATAACCATTGCTCCAACCATAAACCTATATAGGGTAATGTATAGTGGTTTGTCCTTAATGAAACGAATATTTGTTTCCCCATAGTAATAATTACTTATTATGGAGCTAAATGCAAACAACAGTATAGCTATTGCTATAAAGACTCCGCCGGTTGAGCTAATATGTGAAGTAATTGCCTTTTGTGTTAACTCGATACCCTGCACCGAGCCATCAAGTGGTACATCTGCCAAAAGAATAATAAAAGCTGTGCAACTACAAATTATTATTGTATCTGTAAACACCCCCAGCGTTTGGATTAAGCCCTGCTCAACAGGATGCTTAACATCTGCCGTTGCAGCAGCATTTGGTGCAGAACCCATTCCCGCCTCATTAGAGAATAATCCACGCTTAATTCCCTGCATTATAGTGGCCCCCAACGCGCCACCTGCAAATTGCTCAAAACCCATCGCCTGACCAACGATAAGTGATATTATATCTGGTAATTTTCCTATATTCATACCAATAATGACAACTGCAAGAAGAATATATAGTATCGCCATTACTGGCACTAAGATAGAGGAGATAATCGCTATACGATGTACCCCACCGAAAATCACCGCCAACGATAATATTGTGATAATAACACCCATCACTACTCTATCGAAACCGAATGCCTCCTCGAAAGCGAGGGTTATAGTATTTGCCTGTACCGAGTTAAAAGTTAGTCCGAATGTTATCGTTATAAGTACAGCGAATAGCACTCCAAACCACCTTTTACCAAGCCCTTGTTCCATATAGTATGCCGGACCACCTATAAAAGAGTCTTTTGATTTTAATTTAAATATTTGTGCCAATGTAGCCTCTATAAAACCAGATGCTGAACCTATCAGAGCAATTAACCACATCCAGAATATGGCACCTGCACCCCCTATTGCAATTGCCGACGCCACACCCGCAAGATTCCCAACGCCAACACGTGATGCCGTGGAGATGCAAAAAGCTTGAAATGAGGATACCGAGCGTTTTTTAGAGTGTGTATTTGCCACCCCCTCGCCAAGCAACTTAAACATCAATGGAATGTTACGAAATTGCACAAACTTACTACGAAGAGTAAAAAATATACCTGCCGCAATAAGTAGAACTATAAGTATATAGCCCCAAATAAAGTCGTTAATAGATAGAATAATCTCATTCATAATTTTATATGTTACGTTTCTGCCAATTGAACTTTTTCATAAATAATATTGTTGTCACAGATAAAACCGTACCATAAACCACTTCGCTACTCCAAACCCATAAAAGAGATGACTCTAATTGGTTAACTGTTAGCCATATTACAAACACATACGACACGAGTGAAAGCATCTCTAAATAGAAAGCATGCTTAGTATACCCTGTCCCTGATACCGTTTCAAAGAATACTATTCCAACAGCAAAAGAGATTGAAATGATGGCAATCATAGGTATTATTTCACATGCACCTCTCAAAATACCCTCGCTATCTGTATAAATTCTTATCATAGGCTCTGGAAAGAGTATCAATAGTAGCATTATAGGAAGTGTTATCAAAAGGCTAAAATTCATAACTTTTATAGCCGTCGGTATCACTTGACCCTCCCTACGCTCTCCAATGAGTCTACTTGTAAGGGTATTAGAGGCTGTTCCCATGGCAAATATAGGTATTCCGACAAGCATAAATACATTACGTAGTGCCATAGTAATCGCCAAATCCCTCTCCCCCATACTCTCAACCATAAAGAAGAAGTATAACCACATACCATAAGAGAAAAATTTCTGCAACATAGTAGGTACCGACAGTTTCAGGATATTTCTTATTATAAATGAGTCATACTTTACTCCTGAAAATACTTTATGCCCCTTAATAGGGTTAGTTAATATTGTGTAAACAAGAAAGAATAATGTTGCCGAAACCTCTGCAATAACCGATGCTATTGCCGCCCCCTTAACACCCA
>CAYIZU010000139.1:0-5375 GCA_964367795.1 uncultured Rikenellaceae bacterium
TAAATGAGTATGAATCAAAGTCTATCGCAGCCCTATCTGTATCGTATTTTAACACTTCGCTCTTTTCACATGAAATAAACAATAGAGCAAGTGAAAGTGCTATTATACTGAAATTTATTATCTTTTTCATCTCTACAAAATTTTAATATAGTAAATTACTCTGTAAACTCATCCCTTTGCCCAAGATCTATCTCTATGTCTGGCATAGGTGGGATATATTGAACATCAGTTAAATCAGCTGTTAAGCCATCTCCTGGATATGTTTTATCACCTCTTCTCTTATAATAATAGAATATCTGCCCCTCTTGTATGAACTCTTTTCTATACTCATTGTATATCGCATCACTAAGATCTTTATCTGTTATCGCAGCATCAAGGAAGTGTGCACTCTCAATATCACGCTTATCCTTTAGGAAATTGATATAACCAATCGCTTTACCTTTGTCAGTGGAAGCTGATGCCTCAGCGGCTATCAAAAATGCTTCACCAATTCTCATGATAGGTATTATGTTATAGAAATAGGTACCTTCAGTTTTTGAAATCTTTGTGGTTAATCTATTGCTTCCACTTGAAGGATCAACACTATAACCCTCTAAATAACGCAAATCTGTTAAACCCTCGCCTGCGGTATCAAAAATACCGTTAATAAAATCATTTTTTTGCACTAAGCGACCATAATTCGAGTTACCATTAATATGCGTCTCGTATACTAATTCTAATCTCTCAGCCAAATTAGTTACATTTATACAGAATAGCTGCTCGTAGTGGAAATAATGATCTGCATACGAAGATGATGAATAACCAACAGGCCATGAGTCAGCAGCGTATTCTTTCTCGTCATTTGCTACGAGTATATCAAATGCCTCAATAACTCGTTCAGCTGCTTTTAATGCCTCAGCACCATTATTTTGCCATTGATAAACGCGTGCTTGTAGTAGTTGCGTTGGAAGATAACCCATATGTATCTCTCTTCCGAGGCTCCAGTAACCAACAGATGAAGAGCCAATAAATGGATTATTTTCAACTAAAACATCATAGTTGTCAGGTCTTATAGCATCAGCAAATGGGTATTGTGAATCGCTCTTTAATAGATTAAGAGCCTCGCTTATATCGCTATGAAGCTGCTCGAAGAACTCTCCAACAGTTGGCTGCTCTGTTATTTGCTTAGTATGTTCAGTAACATAAGGTACAGCTTTTTCAGCGTCAGTAGCATTTGCTTTACCAAACAATCTCTGTAAATCGAAGTGGATAAAAGCACGCAGTGCTAACGCTTCCCCTTTGAAGATATTATAGAGTGTTGGATCAAGGAAATCTTTTCCTTCACTGTCAAGCTTCTTAAGGACAAAGTTAATCTCCGCAATTGTATTATATTGCTTTGCCCATATGTCATCGAAAGCGCTTCTTGCTGTGGCACTGCTGTAGTCATAGCTCTGAATGCGATTAAGCCAGTTTGTACTCGACGAGGCGTAGTATTGACCTCCTAAGAACTCCATTAACTCCCATGTTAGGTTGCGACCATAGGTTTCTTCAGAAGTCATTGAAAGATATACGCCAACCATAGCATCTTTATAACCATTCTCTGTTTGGAAAAGTTCCGAATGTATAATCTCCGATTTAGGACTTACATTAAACCAATCCGAACATGAACAAATACTCAATAGTATTAATATATAAAATATTCTTTTCATACGTTTATAATTTGTTTATTATTTGTCGTATGTAACTCAGACACAAATTTATAATAATCACCTATGGGTGAATTAATTATAATAAATTTATGCTTCGTTTCATAATAATCTGTTTTAAAATTCTGCCGTAAGTGATAATGAAATTGTTCTTGCAAATGGATAGGCAGTACCTCTCTCCACCTCAATGCTTGAGAACTTATATATATCATTCATGTTTAGTGTTAGGCGTAGTCTATTAAGGCCTGCGCGCTCTACGAATTTCATTTTTGAGAAATCATAGTATACATTTAGATATGAAATATCCAATTCATTTCTAAGCTGAACAAAACGACTCGTTGATTTTGTTGCAGGAATCAGAATATAGTTACCCTCCGCGTCGTTATATGGAGAAAGGCGTTTGTATGGAGCATCTGTATTATTCTCAGACCACCTACCCTCTAATAACCTGATATCAACATTCTTTGTTATATCGGCATTTTCTACCTTAGCAACAAGTGTTGAGTTATAGTAATCGGCACCTTCAGTAAATCTAAGACCTAAGCCAAAACCAATATTCTTATACTCTCCGTTGAACCCAATATTTCCTCTTATGCGTTCGATGGTGTTTCCTAAGATTTGTTGATCTGCAGGGTCCCATGTATAGGTTGTGCTGCCATCAAGCTTTTCGTAAATCTCTAAACCATTAGCAGGGTTTATACCTAACGACTTAACACCCCATATAGAGTTTAACGAACCTCCTGTAACATAACGTAATACCGGCTCTGATCTACCACCTTCAAGAGATGAGTTAGCAAGTTCGTCTTGTCGCGCGTTATATGCACGCATAGCATCTGACAGCTCAAGAATCTCATTATCATTAGTAACTGCACTTGCTGTGATATTGAAGAAGCCATTCCTTCCTGAATATAAACGATATGATAAACTTGCCTCAAATCCAGTATTTAATATCTTACCCACATTCTCCTTAACAGTGTCATATCCCGTTGATGGTGCTAATGATAGGTCTGTTATTAGGCTATTTGTATATGAACGATAGTAGTCAAATGTAGCCGATAAACCTTTAAATTGCACATCCAAACCAACATTATAGTCTAATTTCGATTGCCATGCTAAATCTTCGTTAGCCAAACGCATAATATATGCTCCTAACATGCCGCCATATGATGCGTCAGTATAATATTTATATGTTGTTATCGCTTGATAAGAGCTGAAATTTTGACTTCCTGTTGTTCCAATAGAACCTCTAAGTTTTAGTAGATTGAAAGCACTCATTCCGTTTTCTTTGTGTATATTCCATGCGGCACCTAAACTCCAGAAAGTACCCCACCTTTTATTTGTTCCAAACTGTGACGATGCATTTTGACGAATTGTAAGGTCTGCCATATATTTGTCATCATAGGCATAGCCTACAAGGGCCGTGATACCCATATCTCTAACTATCGACTCGGTTCCACTTGGTGTTGTGTTCTCGGCATATTGTAGCGCGTAGGTAATATCATTCATATAATCTGAAGGGAAACCCTCGGCGTTATACCAATATTGACTATCCTCTTTTTCACTCACACTGTATGCAAAGTTACCTGTTAATAGGTGCTTGCCAAATATTTTAGAGTATTGTAAGATAACGTCGCTTGATATATTGAAATATTTACCATTAGAAGCCTCGTATGAACCTTTTCGAAATATATCCTCATCTGGATAGTCGTTAAACTTCGTGTGAGATGCTGGATAGAACCTATCAGAATCGTCTCTGCGAGTGTCAACTCCCACACGACCGATTAATTTTAATCCCGAAAGAACCTGATATTCAATATAAAAATTGTTTGTAAATTGTAAATACGAAGATTTTAAACTTGTATTGATTGTTGAGTTGTACAATGGGTTTGCAACGCCATCATGAACCGATGTGTCTAAGTTTCTAACAATATTCCCATATTCATCATAAGGGGTGTAATATGGATTTACCTCTGCATACTCGCTAAAGTCTCCATATGGCGAGTCGGTTGCGTTGTTAGATGCTATTGACATAGAGTTTCTGAATAATAATTTATCACTTAGCCTATATGATGCCATTAAGCTACCATTTATGGTACTGCGACCTGAGCCAATCATAACGCCATCATTGTTATAGTAAGAAAAATCTCCTATTACCTGTATCTTCTCGTCTGCCATCTCAACAGATAGTGAATGCTTTGTTCCTATGCCTGTTGTTAATGGCTTAGATAACCAATCAGTATCTACGCCTGCAAGAGCTGCATTCATACGTGCATTATATTGCCTTTGTAAACTTTGTTGAGTTGATAATGAAGATGACTCATACACTCCACCCTCGAGTTCAACTTGTAGCTTTTGTAGTGCATCAGTCAAGTTGTAGCTTGTTAAATCAGGTGCGGTTATGTCAAGTGAACCTTTGTATGATACAAGTATACCTCCGCCTGATACCTTTTTTGTCTCAATAACAACAACGCCATTAGCTGCTTTTGAACCATATATAGCCTTTGCAGCTGCATCTTTAAGTATTGTTACCGTCATAACTCTGTTCACATCTAAGTCAAATATGCGCTGTGCCGTTGTCTCGAAACCATCTAATATGAATAGTGGTGAGTTAGGGTCGTTTTCATATTGACTACGTAAATCATTTTCGTCGATAGGAAAAGTAGAAGTACCCCTTAGTTGCATTGAAGGCATTTGGTTAGGGTCTGAACCGAACTCTAAGTTATCTGGTATATTTAACGATGGATCGAGATTTTTTAAACTCTGGAAAAGGTTTCCGTTTGATACGCGCTGAAGATCTGTTTTTGTCATTGTCTTTGCCGCGCCCGAGAAGCTCTCTTTATCACGTGTGAATAGCCCTGTAACGATAACCTCCTCAACTTCAAGAGCATCTTGCTCCATTGTTATAACTAATGTGTTATCTTTAGACGTTACTATGTGGTTGATATCTTTATAACCAATGAAAGAAACCTCTAAAGTTGTTCCCACGGTTGTATTAATAATAAATTGTCCTTTATCATCGGATATAGCACCCGCATTGCTATTCTTAACCAAAATAGTTGCTCCAACAATAGCCTTACCTTTGTTATTTACCACCGTACCATTAACGGTTATTCTTTCGTTATTTTGGATGATAGGTACAGTGTGCTTATTGATTATAACAATCAATCCATTATCATTAACTGTATAGTCGTATGGAGTATTTAAAAATAGCTCAGAAAGTGCATCCTTAACAGTCACATCTTTTATCGTTAAGCTATAGCGCTTATTGCTTTTAATGTTAACTCCCTTTTCAACAGTATATTTAATACTTGAATTTTCGCAAATGTTTACCATTATATCTTTTAACGGCTTATTTACCATATTGACACTAATTTTAGTGCTCTCAATTTGCGTAATAGTGTTCTCATACGTATTACTTATTTTGCCATTGCTTGCATAAATACTCCCAATTGTGCCATAATTAAATATGGCTAATAGCAGTACTATGAAGTAGGTCTTAGTGTTTTTTGTAAAAAATTTCATAAGATTAAATTAATAATTTAACATAAATCCTTTTTCTCTTTTTTCAAGGAGCCTTATTTTGCCTCTTGGGTTTTAATTGTAATAATTTCCTCTATCTAATCACCTCCTTTCTTTGTAATGAATATGTGTTTTTATTTTCCCTTATTAGTTGGATACCTGTATTTATCT
>CAYIZU010000140.1:0-5359 GCA_964367795.1 uncultured Rikenellaceae bacterium
AAAGATATAACGAACGTGTTGATGAGATATATGCTGGCTATACCGATCAAAGGACAAAACCTTTACTTAAATACTATCCGGGAGCATCTACAACAGCTATTTATGCTCTTCAATCAGTAGGTATCGACCCAATGACAGGTCAAGAGTACTATAGATATCGCGATGGTTCAACAGGTTTTGAATATTTAGCAGCAGAGCAAACGGTTGTTGGAGACACTGAACCTACTGCTATTGGTACTTTCGGAGTAAATGCATACTATCGTGGCTTCACGTTTAGCGCATATTTCTCGTACGAATTCGGAGGTGATTTTTACAACCAAACCCTTCAATCTAAGATAGAGAATGCCAATCTATTTGGCAATGTTGACAAACGTATCCTAACCGAGAGATGGATGGAGCCTGGTCAGAATGCATCATTCAAAGCAATTCAAGACTATAAATCTATAACTCTACCTACTTCAAGGTTTGTGCAAGAGAATAACGTATTAAGAGGAACATCAATATCACTTGGATATGATATCCCTAAACGCATTGTTGATAAACTATCCATCGGCAGGGCCAATGTGTCGCTATCGACAAACGAACTTTTCTACCTCTCAACAATACAACAAGAGCGTGGAACAAGTTATCCTTTTGCGAGAGATTTCAATATTTCACTTGAGATAACATTTTAATGATATTTAGTTAATTAGAAAAATAAACGTATGAAAAAGATTATATATATAACTCTTTCTTTGTTAATGTCATCTTCGCTTTTCACCTCGTGTGAGTGGTTAGACGTAAAACCAGAAGCAGAGATATACGAAGAACAGATGTATAGCAGTGAAATAGGTTTTCAACTGGCATTAAATGGCTTATATGTTAAAATGGCAAGCAGCTCTTTATATGGTAGAGATCTATCATGGGGTGCTATGGAGGCATGGGCGCATAGATATAAGTTAAGTTCTTACTACCATAAAACGTTTTATGCTATTCAGAATCGCGAATATGATGAAGCTGTTGTAGTAAGTACTTTCGAAAGCATATGGAATAATAGCTACAAAATAATAGCTGAGGCAAATAAATTAATTGAGAATCTTATACCTGCCGATTCAGCAATGTTCAAGGGTGATATTTTTAAGTCTGTTATCTTAGGTGAAGCATACGCTATAAGAGGTATGCTACATTTCGACTTGGCTCGTATTTTTGGTCAGTCACCTGCTGTGGATAATGGTTCAGGAAAATACCTACCATATGTAGCAGAATTTGGACCTATAGCACACGAAAAAATAGCAACCAAAGAGGTTATTGAGAAGGCTATTGCCGATTTAGAGGAGGCTGCTAAATATACAGCTAAGTTTGACCTGCACGAAGATTATGACCATTTCAAAGGGGTGAGTTCTTACCACTCAATAGTTGAAAATATGAGTAACACTAGTATGGGTGATTTTTATGGTGCACGTCGTCATAGATTGAACTATGGAGCTATTCAAGTTATATTAGCACGCGCATACCTATATCTTGGCAACTACGAGAAAGTTACTGAAATTTATGAATTGATCATTGGAGGTAAAATGTTATCTACAAGTGGTGATATAACACCAAGCTACAGCTTCGGCACAAACTCATCAAGCGAATGGAGACAGAAAACAGAGATGTTATTTGGTATAACCGTGCAAGAATTAGACGATTTAACGGAAATATACTACTCTTCTCTATCAACAAACTCATATCGTGTTTTAAAGCAACAAGATATTGCCTCGCTATATGAATACTACGGAAAGAGTACAAGTAATAGAGCTAACTTCAAACATATTGGAGGTTCAACATATGGAAATAGCGCTCTACCTGCAGATGTAAGTGTTAGATTCGCTGTAATAGGTACATCAACATATAAAGATTATGTACCACTAATTACAGTTCCTGAATTATATCTTATGGGTTCGGAGGCATATTACAAGAGTGGAAATCCTGCAAAAGCAGCCGAGGTTATGAATGCATTCTTTAAAGAAAGGGGTGTTAATTCCTCAAGGTATATCTCTGAAACTTTAACAGAGGAGGAGTTTATGGAAAGAATGACTATAGAATTCCGTATCGAATCTATCGACGAAGGTCAGTTGATATTCTACTACAAACGTCTAAATGCACCTATCATTCGTTCAAGCACTGAAAAGTTAGATGTATCAGATGAATTGGTTCCACCGACACCTCTTTCAGAGATTGTTTAGTTTATTAAATAACAAATTTTATAATTATTAATAGATAATGTAATGAAGAAAATATTATATAGTTTAATAGCTGCAACTATGCTAATAGGATGTGATACTGCCGAAGTACCTCTCTTCGAGGATACCCGTTTTATCAAATTCTACTATAATCAAGATGATGATGAAGATTACGACAATATCTACTACTCATTTGCAATAGAGAGTGCTTCGGTTACATCTAAAGTATTCGAAATTCCGGTTAATTATGTTGGAAAGATATTATCGAAAGATTTAGAGTATGGAGTGGACTTCGACTTAGAGAACTCAACACTTAAAGATGGTTTTGCCATTGAAGGCAGTTCTACGTATAAGGTATCAAATGCTCTGACAAGGGATACTCTTAGGATTAAAGTCAACCGCACAGCATCAATGAAGTTGCAAACAGACACATTAAAGGTGATACTAATAAGCAACCAGAACTTTGAGGCATCAACACGTGACTCAATATCAGTAAACATTCTGATTTCTGACTTTGTATCAAAACCTAACTGGTGGACAAGTGATATAGCAACGGCATATCTTGGAGACTATTCTGAAGAGAAGTATGTTGAATTCCTAAAAATACTTAATGGTGCTGACTTTGGTACTATGGATAGCTCGGAGAGAAGATACTACGCACTACTGTTCAAAAAAGAGTTAGAGGAAAATCCAAAATATGAAGCAGATGGCTCATTAATGACAGTAACTGTTATTGGCTAATCTACTAATAAATTATGGTTTAATATCAAATTATAAACAGATGAAAAAAATATTAATTCTTTTAGCACTTATTATATCTTTAGGCACCACGTCGTGCTTAAAGGATAAGTCAAACACAGAATTTACAGAGATTAAATTGGTGGACTCGCTATTCATCACATCACAATCGGGGTTCAGAACAGATTTAGTGATATATGCTACTTCATTCAGCTTAGCATATGGAGATAAATTACAAATATCACCTGAGGTACACTACTCTGGAGATTATGAATTATCATACAAATGGATAATAGATGGCGTTGTTGTATCAAATGAGAAAGATCTTGATTGGGAAATGAACCTAACAAAGGGTGCACAACTTATATTTGTTGTGACACGTGAAGGAACTGGCAATTCAGAATTTTTCGATATGTCGATAGGGTTACGACTACCGTTTGAAACGGGTATTGCTATCTTAGCGGAGAAAGATGGAGCATTAAAACTACATTGGATAGAGAACGAATCGTATACAGGTATAGTAACATGGCCAAGCGACCCTGACAGAACATCTAACGTACAGTTAGCAAGGTCAAACGCGCACGAAGATGTCTATTCAGAGCACAACAATGGAGATGCACTTCCTTTAGATATTACCGATGTATCGTACTATCGTACGACTATATCACCTTACACAAAATCTTTGGAGTTAATAAGTTCTAATCCTGAGAACTACTACAGTTTAACAATGGGATCTATATTTGCTTATGACACAAAGCTTACCGAAGAGTTCATTGGTGACGTGCCAGCAAGTATCAAGCCTGTTGGCGTATCTCAATCAGGAGGTATGAGTGTTCTTTTAAGTGAGGATGGTAGAGTTTACACTCGTGTTAACTACGATAATTTTGCCCCTCACACTGGAAGGTACTCTCCTATACCAGTTCAGTTTAACAACGAAGACCTACTGGTTGACCGTATTTTTAGACCAAATGCTGGTGGCAATCATGAAATAATCTTCTTTACTAAGGATAAGCAACTTTTAATATTCCAAGGTAATTATAGCCAATACAGTCACAGTATTCATAAGGGAGGATATATTTTTGCTTTTGATGAAACAAATCTACCAATGCCTGCAGGTAAAACGTATACTGATATAACAAAGCCAATAACTGACAAGGAGTTGGTAAATGTTATTATGTCAAATCCAAGTAATGGTACTACAATACATAATTTATTCAGAGATGCGGATGGTAACTACTCTATTCAAAAAGTATCCTTCCAGATAGGTAGTAACACGGGGATGGTTACAAGAATGTCTTATCTATCAGAGATGGATTTACCGAACCTAACGAACCTAACTAAAGGAAAGAGTAATTTCAAAATGGCTTATATTAACAATAGCTATACATCTACATTGTCGTTTATCTCTGTTGATAATATTGTCTATCTTTACGATTTTAGCTCTGATACTGCTAAACCTTTTGCAAAAATGGATAGTAATATCGTTAACTTGGAGTGGGGTGGCATATATAATACTTCAACGCATGAGCTGTTCTTATACTACTCTGGAACAACAATATCTATGTCTTTAGAGAATGGTGATATCGTAGGTATCAAGACTACTGCAGATATGTCGAATGTAGATTTAAGTCTTATTGACCCAACTCAAACTCCTAACGCATATTATAAAGAGGAGTATCGCATTAAGGATGCAGGAAATGTAATCAAAATGCGCCGTATAATAAAATAACATATATTCAGGCGGAGTAATCACACTCTATCCATCTTTGGGTAGTTTGTGATACTCCATCTGAAAATAGAAACAAAATAATAAATGTATGAAACAAATAATAGGAATTGCACGCACGGAGTTGAGGATGATGTTTTATTCTCCAATAGCTTGGATTATTTTAATCGTTTTGGCTTTTCAATTGGCAGGAATATATCCTGACGTTTTCGAAAATTCAGTGACCCATAAAGCAGAGGGGGGAGTATTTACTGGCGGTGCAACGCGTATTTATATTGGAGATAGATTATTTGACAAATTAGGGTCACTGCTATATCTCTATATACCACTACTAACAATGGGTATAATAAGTAAAGAGATAAGTAGCGGCTCAATCAAACTACTATACTCTTCACCTATTACAAACACTCGTATCATATTAGGTAAGTTTGCATCGTTAATGGTGTATGGTTTAGCTATCATTGCTCTTATTGCAATATTCGCACTGATTGGTACCACATATTTTATTAATCCCCAATATCTGCAAGTATTATCTGGATTGTTAGGTCTCTACCTACTCCTATGTACATATGCATCTATCGGACTGTTCTTCTCTTCTCTGTCTCAATATCAGTTAGTGTCAGCTGCAGGAACATTCTTTGTTCTAATGTCAATGAGTCTTCTTAGTCGTTATGGACAAGAGGTACCTGTT
>CAYIZU010000141.1:0-1301 GCA_964367795.1 uncultured Rikenellaceae bacterium
CAAGCGACCCATATAGACTTGTCAGTACCGAGGAGGAGAGAAGACGATATATATACGTAGAAGAGGATAGAACAACTGTTGCCGTACCTGATAATGGATACATCTATGTACCTATTGACAAAGATGGCATAAGTGTTAGTGGATTTCGCGTTATGAGCGTTAATCAAAAGATTGGAGCAGATATAACAGAGAAATTGAAAGCTAATGTAAAACTTGGCTATTACACTAAAGAGCGTTTCGATTTAAATAGTTACGACGAACAACGAGACGGAACAATATATAATGTATATAATGGCTATACCGTTGATGGAGCAATTACATATAGGATAAATGAAAACCACTCATTATCGTACAGTTACAATGCGAGTCTTTCGAATCAACGCGAAGAGGTAGGTGGAAGTAGTGACAATGATAGCCTAAAACAGCGTCACTATCTACTGACTAACACAATAACATATCGTTGGAGACAAAATAAAAATGGTTTTTTCATAGCGGGGGTTGATAGCTATAACGAGAGATTAAACTACGACCTATCAGATGGCGGTTATGATATTTTACGCAAGCAGAATTCAATGGCTATGTATATGCAGGAGGAGTATTTTTTTACCAATAAATTCAGCATGACAGCCGGAATACGCGCACATGTATCTGATTATGATGAGGGTGTAACACTTACACCTATGATAGCAACTACTATTTTAGATAAGAATATAACCTATCGCGCTAACTATGCTATAGGGTACCGCACGCCAACGTTAAAAGAGAGATATATAAAGTATTATCAACCATATATGGGTAGTTGGATAGTGGGAAACAGCTCACTTGTTCCGGAGCATAATAACTTTCTCTCTCTTTCAGCGGAATATTATAGTCCATCCAAAAAATTAACTCTATCACTGGTTGGTTATATCAATAATTTTAAGGATAAAATAGACACCTATTTTGATGATAACATTAATAGCTATGTTTATGCAAATACACAAAGTGCTACTATTAAAGGTGTTGAATTTGCATGTAAAACGTTGGTGCTGAATAACTGGTGGATTGGTGCGCACTACGCATTTAATCATAACGACGAAGAGGCTCCAACAAACTCGGCGCAATATATATTCACATCCCCTCACACTGCGAACCTAAATAGCTCGTATAGTCATTTTTTAAATAATGGCGTTAAAATTGAGCTTAACATGGTTGCAAAATATATTGGTGCAAAAAATTTCGAGGATAGAATGCCAACAATATTGCAATATGAGGAGGGAATGGGTTTCGTTTATGGAATTTACGAGGGACATAACCCTGCA
>CAYIZU010000141.1:1311-5288 GCA_964367795.1 uncultured Rikenellaceae bacterium
GCATACACTATTATAGATGCGTCATTTATGGTAAACTACTTGGGGCGATTTAAATTTATGCTAAATGTTGATAACATTTTCAATTATAAGGCTAAAATAGCCACTTTCAACGCCGCAATGACATCAGGTAGGAGGTATAGTGTAGGTCTATCATTTGAATTTATTGGAAAATAACTTTTTTCTTGCATTTAGATGCAACGTTTTAAACTACTTAACCATCTAATATAAAACTTAAATTTGTGACAGAACGCGAATTGATTATAGGTTGCTCGAAAGGGAGTCGACAATGCCAACATCAATTGTATGAGATATATAGTGCAAAAATGTTGAGTATATGTTATCGCTATACCGGTAATATGGATATAGCGCACGACCTACTACACGATGGTTTCATACATCTCTTTGGAGCCATAACGCAGTATCAATTCAAGGGTTCTTTTGAGGGTTGGGTAAGACGTATATTTGTGACAACAGCCCTAAGTTATCTGCGGCGTGAAAAACGAATCTCAGAGACCGCAGTAGATGATATGCTAGATTTAAGTGATGAGTCGGAGGGAACAGCACTGGATAAGATATCAGACAAAGAGCTATCTGATACGCTGCAAAAACTACCCGTAGGCTATCGCACAGTGCTTAACATGTATGCTATAGAGGGCTACTCGCATAGAGAGATAAGCAAAACGTTAGGTATTGAAGAGTCGTCATCACGCTCGCAATTGTTACGAGCTAAAAAAATGTTAAAGAAATTATTAACAGTATAATAAGGCTATGGAAGAGAGAGATATAATAGATAGAGAATTGCAAAGACGCTTCCGAGATAAGGAGATAACTCCTCGTGCCGATATGTGGGATGCAATAGAGAAGTCTTTAGATGATAAAACTCGCCGAAATAAGACTATTTCGTTGAGGAGGAAAATTGTTGCTGCTGTAGCAACATCTGCTGCTATATTTGTATTAGCAGCGATGCTTTTAACAGAAAAAAGAGATGAGGTTACTAGCTATGAATTCAAGGAGTTACTGCTATCAGAGGTTAAAGCTAATAGATTGGCTATCCCGGTAAGTGGCGATATGAAGGTGGAAAATATTATTGTTACCTCAATGATAAACTATCGACCTGAATTTAACGAGGTGGTTAGTGAAACTGAAACAATTGAAAAAGAGGTTGAGAAATCACAAACTAAATCTGCAAACAGAGAGATTGAGAAGCCACAAACTAAATCTACAAATAGAAAGATTGAGAGTTACAAAACAACCGGCTACATAGCTTCTGCATCCCCTGCAACCACTACACCTATTAAAAAACTACAACAGAAACAAAAGAAGGATATAAAGATAAACATAAGTGGAGGTATATCCTCTATCTCTAATGATAACATTAAATACTCCTCTATTGAATATTCTCAAATGCAAGTGATAGCACTCAATGGTGGAAATATTCAAGACAAGAAGTATTATGATGCCACCCTACATAGTACAACTACAGGTGAACGTGATTGGGAGCATAATCGTCCATTAACATTCTCTGTTACGGGGGTTAAAATGCTTAATAGATGGCTCGGTTTGGAGAGTGGTATATCATACACTTTTTTGAGCTCTTCGTCGAAGGGAACAGATGCCTTAATGCCGGATATAAAAAATCATTATGATTATATCGGGGTACCTGTAAACTTATATTTACAAATGCTAAGTAGTGATAAGATAGAACTTTATGGAAAAATAGGCGCTTTGGTTGATAAATGTATCTCCGCTGAAACAGTATCAACACTTAATAATGTTAGTAGTAGAGAACGCATTGAGACTAAAGGCGTACAATTATCGGGGCAGTTACAATTAGGCGCAAGCTACAAAATAACAAAATTGATAAGCCTATATATTGAACCAACGCTCGCCTATTATGCTGATAGCAATCAGCCGCGCAGCTTTAGAACCGATAATAAATATGGATTTAGTGCAGTGGCTGGTATCAGATTCAGATTGTAATATATAAATGAAATTGTCACAAATTTCTAATAAAAGAGACCGCCTCGAAATAATTCAAGCAAGACGGTCTCATATTTTTTGAATACTACTATATAATAGTATTACTAGCTATTTAGCCTCAATGAAAATTTCCAGTGGAGAGAGACTTAATATCTAATTTTAGATAGCTAGTAGGATGTCCGCTTTTTTCTAAATTGCTTTAGCTTTGGTGCGTTTTACGCACTCTAACACCGGAGCGACCTTGCGGTCGTGAGGATTTATAGTGTGGGAAAGGTGCCGAAGATGAAGTGATTTTGAGAAAAGCCTTCATACGCTCCACCGACAATTTGCACTGACCCGCTATTTAGCCCAAGGTTTTCCCGTAGGAATAATAACTCTACCGTAGGTTTTATTTATCATAGCTGCTGCTACGCCATAGAAACTAAACAGCGATATTAATAGCTCCGAATATGCAGCAATGGTGTGCCAAAAATGTCCACAACCCAATGTGTCACATGCTAATGAAAGGATAAGTATATCAATCAAAATCATAAGTACCGATAAAAATGTATTTAAACGAAAAGCAACAACCGTAACTATCACTGAAAGAATGAAATAGCCAATAAAAGCAAATCCCAACTGCTTAATATCTAACATACCCTTAATCTCTTCGCCAAACATGCCATTTAACATCATCCATGAAGAACCGACAGCAAGCCAAAAGAAACCATATATTGCAAATGCTATTGCACCAAAAAGATTATTGTGTTTAAAATCAAAAATACTCGCCATAATTTGCGCCAATGCGCCCAAAAATATAGCCCATGGCAATACAAGTGATGTTCCCTCTGTGATACCTAATTTTTGTGACGACGCTACTAATGTCACCATCGCAAGACCTGCCAATCCCAATGCCGTTGGATCAGCTACAACGCTCTTAACGTTGTAAGTCGAATTGTTCTCCATTAATTTAAGTTTTGTTTGTTATTATTACTCATTTTTTGCCTTTTACGACAAATCAGCCGCAAAGGTAAGCATTTATTATAATCCTACAAAATATTAATCTATCATTAAAAATTTTGATGAAATATTGCTATTAAATTTGCACACATACTAGTATGTGACACGGTCGGTGAAATGTGAAACAAGCAGGGGCGAGGAGATAACCCAATAGAGTTATTCGGCTAATTGCGCTGCCAGCCCTCAATCATATAGTTTTTTTCATGTAACTTAATCTCGGCCGTACCATTTGCGGGAATAAACCATACTTCAAATCTTACAGCATACTTGTGCCCCTCTTCTCCCTCATTAATTTTGAAATTAGTTAGAGGCTGTCCTGCAAGTACCACTCGGCTGCTACGCGAAACAATGTCAATTATCGTTTCGTATTTTAAATTACCCTTCGATAATGGCGTTGAACGCGTTATTTCGTAGGCTTTGAGATATATTTGCCCTATCTGTGTTGGTTTATAATAAAACTGATAATTGTATTCCCCAACCGTACTGCCTTTATAAATAATTAACTCCTCTTCGCTTAATGATTGAGATTGCTTTTTTTCATTTACATTATGTAGTTCTATGTTTTTAGGTATCTCAAGACCATGTGTAAATTTGTCTGCATCGTAATATGCGGCAAAATAGCCCGCAATGAAATATATAACAAGAGATACGGTTAGAGCTACCATGTTTGTCATAAGAAATCGCCACTTCTTTAAATATAAAGGATAAGCATTCGTCAGAACCATACAGCAGATAATAAATATCAGAACTCCCTTTAGATTATCTTCGGTGTTGACAGAAATGCTATAAGTGACCATGGCAATATACCACAAAATAACAAACAGAATAAATATAATGAATATACACCACCAATATTTATCATATATCTTTTTGATATTGTTAATAGTTATATTCCTCTTAATTTTTCTCCAGTCAATCATGTCAAAGGTATGTATTAAAAAAAAGTCGGGGTACCAGGATTCGAACCTGGGACCCCCTGCTCCCAAAGCAGGTGCGCT
>CAYIZU010000142.1:0-5133 GCA_964367795.1 uncultured Rikenellaceae bacterium
TACCTCCAAATATACTTGTTGTTCCAAATTGAGGGCTGTAATCTACTAATACATAATCAGCATCTCTATACAGATAACCAGACCTATAATCATCAAAATTTATTATCGGAGAATAGCTCTTATACGCACCTAAAGGTAAAGAGTTGCCTAATGCATCCAGTGTGTTATCTCCGTTTGGAATAGTTAGTGTCGCATTGGAAACTAATATCTTACTCCCCCCCTTATTTACTACCTCTTGCTTTATGCCATCAATAATAGACTGAGGAATGGTTAATTTAGTCATAACACCTTGCATACCGGTAACATAACTTTTATCAGATACAACATCCTCTTCATAATCAATGCCTAATACCGGATTTTTTAAAGAATAATCACGTGTAATAGTGTTGAATGATATGTTTACGTAATAGCTTTGACCAAATATATCATACTCGAACTTTCTAAAATCAATAAAGAAAGTAGATGTATCTTCACTTCCATTTACTCTATAGTAAATAATGAAACCTCCCGGTGAAGATGAGTATAGAGATATAAGATTTGAACCCTCTTGTGTAGCAGATGTTTTAATGTAATATCCAGGGAAAGCTGCTCGAAATTCTTCTGCTGAATTATACTGATCTGCTCTTAGTGACATAAGTTTAGCAGCATATTCAGGAGTAAGCTTAATACTTAAGTTCATATCATCTGAAATTATTTTCTGCTCCGTAGCTAAAGGAGCATCTTCAGTGATATACTCTTTAATATTAAAATTAGAGTAATATGCCGAATCGAATGAATCATAAGGCAACTCTTTGTTTAACTCGTATAAATAAAGAGTAAAACTCTTGTCATTAGCACCAGCTATACCTCCTGAAAGGGTAAAGAAAGCCGAGTCAATAATTAAATCAGAACCAAAGGGCTCCTCATTGCTGCCAATAAATTCAAAATATTGCTCCGGCATAGCCTGCGTTACTAATCCAAAATTAATCTGCCCCTGCGAAGAAAAAACAGTAGAGCCAATCAATGGAATTGTAAAACTATTAGTAGATATCGAATCAACATTGGTTGTTGAAATCTCAAAACCACCATCCACATTATAAAAATATATAGGCAATGCCCCGGCACCAGGGACAAAATTTTCACTACCAAGATAGTCATCTGTTTTTGTACAGCTTGTAAATAATACACCTGCAGCAGCTACTGCCATGGCAGTAGATTTAAATCCCTTATTTGCCCAAAACTTTTTCATAAAATTCTGAATATTCATTTGCATAATTGTTTTTATCATTTACCTCCATGAAATTAATCCCTGAGGCGTAAATATACTCTTTTAAACTTTGAGGTATTGAATTACTATCTATCACAATACCATCTATATATTGCATAGCAAACTTAATGACATTTTCATAAGTAGGTTCTTTTAATATCTCAACATCTTTATCAGTAATATTATCACCAATAATTTTGCTCATCATTGCAGTATCTAACTCACCTTCAAAAAAATTATCGTGAAGAGATAATACAATCTTGCTATTTTCGTACAGCGATAGTTCGTTGAATGTTTTTCTTATGTATATAGGAAGTATTGCGGTGAACCAATCAAAGCAGTGTATAATATCCGGTGACCAACGTAGTTTTGTCGAAGTCTCAATAACGCCACGAGCGTAAAAAATAGCCCTTTCATCATTGTCCGGATAAGGCATCCCATCAGAATCATTAAAAATACCTTTGCGAATAAAAAAATCTTCATTCTCAATAAAGTATATCTGCATACGAGAAATAGGCAATGAGGCAACTTTAATAATAAGTTGATATTCCGTTTTATCAATCATTATATTTTTTCCCGAGAGCCTAATAACTTCATGTAGCTGACTTCTACGCTCGTTAATATCTCCAAAACGAGGCATAAAAGCACGCGATTCACAACCCTTATCTTGCATAGCTTGTGGTAAATTAAAACAAAGCATAGCTTCGTCATTCTCACCAAGATACGTCTTCATTTGACTACACACATACAAGATTTTATGTTTACCCATTAACTATAAATTTATCATTTAACTTTTTAAAAATATTTGGACATTTCGACCCACTAAACAAAAAATAGCACCGCAAAGATACTATTATTTTATTATATAAGCAAAAAAATCATCTCTTTTATTCTTTTTTATTGATATTTAATCATAGTTGGTAATGCAATTATAATGCGAAACTAATTGACGAAAGGAAGCTTATCAACTGTATTTTACAATTTAACGCTTAGTGTAGAACAACAAAAATGTATAGATTAGCGTTTACTTTTTAAAAAAAAATATTACTTTTGTACTTTGTAAGACGAAAGTAAAAATAAAAAGTATAAAAATTGATTGATGAAAAAGAATTTAATTGTTATAGCATTAGTATTAATAACACTATTAGTGGGGTGTAAAAGCGAGAATCAAGCAACTATTAATGGAGTATTCACAGGTATGAAGAATGAAATGGTTTGGATTGAAGAGCTTGCCCCTGGTCAAACTATTGTTCTTGACTCGGTAAAATTAAAAGATAAAGGAAATTTTTCATTTAAATATGAATTTAAAGATGAAAATCCTGTTTTCATTCGACTACGCATAGCACAAGATTTTATCACACTTCTTGTGTCTCCAAAAGAAAAAATCAATGTAGAAACAATTATTAATTTATCAAGCAATTACACTGTTACTGGCTCAGAGGGATCGAATCTTGTTCGAGAGATAAGTCAAGCTTTGTTAACAACAAATCAAGTAATTGAGGATAACGTACTTAGGTATAAATCAACAACTGTAGAAAGTGAACGGAGAGAGATAGATAGACACATAAACCGTAGCCTTATTGATCTTCGCAGACGTTGTATTGAGTTCCTTGTCAGAAACAGTAAATCTTTGGCAAGTATAATGGTGTTATATCAAACATATCCTAATGGACAGAGTATATTTGGGGAGAAAAACGATCATCTTTATTTTTCACAAATTGCAGACTCACTATCTGTTGCCCATCCTACTTCACCGCATGTAAAACAGTTAGTGGATAATATTGGAGAGTACCGTCAACGTGCTCTACGAGTGGCTGATTTAATTAACAAATCGGATAACTCACTTCCTGAGATAAACCTACCGGATATGTATAATAATGACAAAAAACTATCTGATTTATTAGGTAAGAAATCAGTACTTCTTGTTTTTTGGAGTGCTTCCGATCCTTCTGGAGCGCTAATAAATCGCGAACTTAAAGATATATATGAAAAATATAAGGATAAAGATTTTGAAATATATCAAGTGTCGCTTGATGTAAATAAAAGTTTATGGTTACAAAAGATTTTAGAGACAAATCTACCGTGGATAAATGTACGAGATGGCGCAGGACCTGCGCGCTCAATACCAGCTCGAACTTATAAGGTAAGTGTACTACCTTACAACTTTGTTATAAATAAGGAAGGTATTCCTGTTTACAAAAATATATGGGGCGACCAATTGGATAAGAAAATTGGGGAGGTAACTAAGTAATGAAACATCTTTTTGTTTCAGATGTGCATCTTGGGGGCTACCTCACTCCTCTGCAGAATCAAAATGTAGAGGATAGCTTTCTTGCATGGCTTGATATGGCTGAGCAAGAGAATGCGATTATATATCTTTTAGGAGATATTTTTGATTTCTGGTTTGAGTATAAAAATGTTATCCCTAAAACCTATATACGAGTATTAGGGCGGCTTAAAGAGCTTACAACTAAAGGTATTGAGATACATTTCTTTAAAGGAAACCATGATATGTGGCTACAAAATTATCTTAGAGATGAGATAGGTCTTATCATACATAATAAAACGGAAATAATTGATATTGAAGGAGAAAAAGTGGTTATGGGTCATGGTCATGACATAGGTTTTAAAAGGAATGTTTCGTCTCGTTTACTATGGATACTTTTTTCAAATAAAATTATTTTCAGATTTGCATCATCGTTCATACACCCCAATATCATGATGCGATGGGGTTGGGCTTGGAGTAAAAGTAGTAAAAAAAAGAAGAAGAACAAACGTTCATTCTTGGGAGAAGAAGCATATATTACACGTTATATCAATAATAAGAGAGGATATTTTTATAATAGTGGTGTTAGGCGATATATTTTTGGTCATTTCCATACGCCAGTTATGTATGATATGCAAGATGGGGAGTCGCAAATGATGATACTTGGAGACTGGAGTACTACTCCGCTCTATGGAGAAATGAATGATGGCAAGATAGCTCTTTTGGAGTTTAACTGTAATAAATAATGAGAGGAAAAATAACAGAATTATTTAATATTAAATATCCCATAGTAAGTGGAGGTATGGTATGGTGTAGTGGATGGAGGCTTGCCTCTGCGGTATCTAATGCAGGTGGATTGGGTCTTATTGGGGCTGGCTCGATGACCCCGGAATTACTACGAGAGCATATTATTAAATGCAAAATGACCACAGATAAGCCATATGGGGTGAATCTACCATTGATATACTCTCGTATTGAAGAGATGGTAAATGTAATAATTGAAGAACAAGTACCAGTTGTATTTACTTCGGCGGGTAATCCTTCAACGTGGACGCAAATATTAAAGAGTGCGGGGTGCATAGTTGTTCATGTGGTGTCGAGTTCAAAATTTGCTATTAAGGCAGAAATGGCAGGTGTAGACGCCGTGGTAGCAGAAGGTTTTGAAGCAGGAGGTCATAATGGTAAGGAGGAGACAACGACAATGGTATTAATTCCTGCGGTATCTAAAGCAGTAAATATTCCTGTAATTGCGGCAGGTGGTATATCATCAGGAGGAGGTATTATTGCGGCATTATCATTAGGGGCTGAGGGGGTACAAATTGGTAGTTTATTTGCACTATCGATTGAATCTTCAGCAAGTGATGTATTCAAAAAACGAGTATTATCCTTAGCCGAGGGAGGTACCATGTTGACACTAAAATCAATTGGTGCAGTCCGTATGGAAAAGAACGAGATTTATGATATGATAACCTCTACAGAGGCAAACAGTAATGATATTACTGTTCTTAAAGACTTAGTAGGTAAAGGTCGTGCAAAAGCGGGAATTTTTGATGGAGATTTAATTAACGGTTTCTTAGAAATTGGTCAAGTCGCAAGTAATATAGGTGAAATAGAGAGTATT
>CAYIZU010000143.1:0-5122 GCA_964367795.1 uncultured Rikenellaceae bacterium
AGTCTGGTAAAATTGACTTTAAGGTAGATAAATATGGTATCGTTCACGCAAGTATCGGAAGGGTATCATTCACACCTCAACAATTGATTGAGAATGTGAAAGAAATTTACTCAACAATTCTTAAGTTGAAACCAACCACTGTAAAGGGGGCATATGTGAAGAGTGTACATATCTCTTCTACTATGAGTCCGGGTGTGGAGGTTGATCCTAAGAGTGTTGAAATTTAATAACAAACCACCTGTAAACAATGAAAAAGGAAGAAAAACAATTAATTATTGGTTCTTTGACGGAGAAGTTACAACAATATCCACACTTTTACCTTGTAGATTCAACAGGGCTCAACGCAGAGGAGACAGCTAAGTTTCGTCGTATCTGCTATGAGAAAGAGGTGTCGATGGTGGTTGTTAAGAATACTTTCTTAAAGAAGGCATTAGAAACTATTGGTAATGAGGAGGCAAACGAAGTTACATCAACGTTAGTTGGGACAACTGCAGTTATCTTCTCGCACGTAGGTAATGTTCCTGCGAAATTAATCAAGGAGTGGTCTAAGACTTCTGATAAAGTAACTCTAAAAGCTGCTTTTGTTGAGGAGTGTGCATATGTTGGTGCTGAAAACTTAGATGCACTTGTTGCGGTTAAGTCGCGCGACGAGTTGATAGCCGACGTAGTAGCTCTTCTTCAATCACCGGCGAAGAATGTTATTTCTGCTCTTCAATCGAGCGGACAAACTCTATCTGGTTTAGTAAAAACATTATCAGAGAGAGAATAAATTTTAATTATTTTAAATTATTTGTCAAATCTATTAAATTTATATAAAAATGGCAGACGTAAAAAAATTAGCTGAGGAATTAGTAAACCTAACAGTTAAAGAAGTAAATGAATTAGCTACAATTCTTAAAGATGAGTATGGAATAGAGCCTGCTGCTGCTGCTGTTGCAGTTGCTGCTGCTCCTGCTGCTGGCGAGGCTGCTGCTGCTGAAAAAACATCTTTCGATGTAATTCTTAAAAGTGCTGGACAAGCTAAATTACAAGTTGTTAAGGCTGTAAAAGAAGCTGCTGGCTTAGGTCTTAAAGAGGCTAAGGAGTTAGTTGATGCTGCTCCTAAAGCTATCAAAGAGGGCGTTTCTAAGGATGAGGCTGAGCAATTAAAGGCTGCTCTTGAAGAGGCTGGTGCTGAGGTTGAATTGAAGTAGTCAATTTAATCAGCAAAAACAAACGGGTATAGAACCTTTATTGGTTCTATGCCTTTTCGTGTCTCTCGATACAAAGGGAGTTATTGCGAGTTGGAAATCATTTCAACATGCAGTATATAAGCACATTAGACTAATGTGTGTATAAAATTCAACAACTGTGATGTGACCTTTTTAGGAACGTTGCATTGGTATAACCCTTAGCTATATATTGAAGATGTTAAGGAAAAAAGTTGTAGAGCAATAAAAATAAACAAAACCTTTGATGACAATGTCTTTGAATTCAAATAACAAACGAATAAACTTTTCTTCTATCAAGAATAGGATGGAGTATCCTGACTTTTTAGAGATACAGTTGAAGTCTTTCCAAGATTTTTTCCAGTTAGATACTACTGCTGAGAGAAGGGCAGATGAGGGACTTTTTAAAGTTTTCTCAGAAAATTTTCCAATTACTGACACTCGTAACAACTTTGTTTTGGAGTTTATAGATTACTACATCGATCCTCCTCGTTATTCTATTGAGGAGTGTTTAGAGCGTGGTACTACCTATAATGTTCCATTAAAGGCAAAGTTAAAACTGTATTGTACAGACCCTGAGCACGTTGATTTTGCGACTGTGGTACAAGATGTATATTTTGGTATGATACCATATATGACATCTCGTGGTACGTTCGTGATAAATGGTGCTGAGCGTGTTATTGTGTCGCAATTGCATCGTTCTCCTGGTGTTTTCTTTGGTCAGAGCACTCACTCTAATGGTACAAAACTGTATTCTGCACGAATAATCCCTTTCAAGGGTTCGTGGATAGAGTTTGCTACCGATATTAATAATGTGATGTATGCCTATATTGATAGGAAGAAAAAGTTACCTGTAACAACACTTCTACGCGCAATAGGTTTTGAGAGCGATAGTAAAATTCTTGAGATTTTCGATCTTGCTGATGAGGTTAAGGTTAATAAAACTAATCTTAAGAAGTCTATAGGTAGAAAGCTGGCGGCAAGGGTTTTAAGTAGTTGGTTTGAAGACCTTGTTGACGAGGATACAGGTGAGGTGGTATCCATTGAGAGGAATGATGTGCTTATAGAGCGTGAGGTTATACTTGGCGAAGAGCATCTTGACTTAATCATGGATTCTGGTGTTAAGGAGATACTTCTTTACAAAGATTCGCAGAACAGTTCAGATTATACGATAGTATCAAATACGTTATTAAAGGATCAGTGTAACTCTGAAAAAGAGGCTGTTGTTTATATATATCGTCAGTTACGTAATGCAGAGCCACCAGATGAGGCAACTGCACGTGATGTGATTGACAAACTATTTTTTACTGATAAGAGGTACGACCTTGGTGGAGTAGGACGTTATCGTATCAATACAAAGTTAAATCTTGATATTGATATGAACACTCGTGTCTTGACTAAGACGGATATGATAGCCATCATCAAGCACTTAATATCTCTTATAAATTCAAAGACTGAAGTGGATGATATAGACCACTTGAGTAACAGACGTGTACGTACTGTTGGTGAGCAATTGGCTAACCAGTTTAGTGTTGGTTTTGCTCGTATGAGTCGAACAATACGTGAGAGGATGAATGTAAGGGATAACGAGGTCTTTACTCCAATTGATTTGATAAATGCTAAGACTTTATCATCTGTTATCAACTCATTCTTCGGAACTAATCAATTATCGCAGTTCATGGATCAAACCAATCCGCTTGCAGAGATAACACATAAGCGTCGTTTATCTGCACTCGGACCTGGAGGATTATCTCGTGAGCGTGCTGGTTTCGAGGTTCGTGACGTTCACTATACACACTATGGACGTCTATGTCCTATTGAGACGCCTGAAGGACCAAATATTGGTCTTATTTCTTCTCTTTGTGTTTACGCAAAGATAAGTTCTATGGGCTTCATTGAGACACCATATCGCGTTGTTGAGAATGGTAAGGTTAACTACAAAGATTCAGATATAGTATATTTAAGTGCAGAGGATGAGGATGGTAAGATTATAGCTCCTGCAAATACATCTATCTCAGCAGAAGGTCAGTTTGAAAATCCTGAGAGGATTGTTACTCGTATGGAGGCTGATTATCCTATTGTATCTGCTAATGAGGTTGATTTGGTTGACGTAGCCCCTAATCAGATTGCTTCTATTGCGGCATCTCTAATTCCGTTCCTTGAGCATGACGATGCTAACCGTGCATTGATGGGTTCGAATATGATGCGTCAGGCAGTTCCTTTATTGACGCCTGAGGCTCCTATTGTTGGAACTGGTATTGAAGGTGATGTTATTAAAGATAGTCGTGTTCAGGTGGCAGCTAAATTCTCAGGTGAGATTGTTTATGCTGACGCTAATGAGATACATGTTAAATATGATCGTTCGGAGGATGAACGATTTGTCTCTTTCGAACCGGAAGTAACAGTTTATGAGCTACCGCGCTATCGTAAAACTAATCAGAATACATCTATTACACTAAAGCCACTTGTGCGTAAGGGTGATAGGGTAGAGGCTAACCAGATATTAACAGAAGGTTATTCTACTAATGATGGTGAGTTGGCACTTGGTAGAAACTTAAAGGTGGCATTCATGCCATGGAAGGGTTATAATTTTGAGGATGCAATAGTTATATCAGAACGTTTAGTTAGGGATGATGTATTCACCTCTGTTCACGTTGATGAGTATATTATGGAGGTTCGCGACACTAAGCGTGGTGTTGAGGAGTTGACATCGGATATACCAAATGTAAGCGAGGATATGACACGTGACCTTGATGATAATGGTATTGTAAGGGTTGGTGCTAATATTCGTCCGGGGGATATTCTTGTTGGTAAGATTACTCCAAAAGGGGAGAGTGATCCATCTCCAGAGGAGAAGCTGCTACGTGCTATCTTTGGAGATAAAGCAGGAGATGTTAAAGATGCTTCGTTAAAGGCGCAACCATCGTTACATGGTGTTATCATTGATAGAAAATTATTCTCTAGAGCAGAGAAGAGTGCTAAGAAGAGTCGTCAGTTGGAAAAGATGCAGCTTGATAAAATAGATGCTAAATTCCAGAAGGATACAGATGATTTACGCGCAATTATTCTCGATAAACTACAGATATTATTAGATGGCGAAGTTGCTGAAAATGTTATTGATAGAATAGGAACAGTTCTTATACCAAAGGGTAAAACCTTTGCGCGTGAACTTCTCTTGGAGATTGATTTCATGGGTATCAACTCATATGATTGGACGGCAGATAACCATAAAAATGCTCTAATAAAGGATTTACTAAATAATTACACTATTAAGTTCAAGCAGATAGATGCGCAATTAAAGCGTGAGAAACATTATTTCTCTAACGGTGATGAGTTGCCATCTGGTATTATTAAGCTCGTTAAGGTATACGTTGCTAAGAAGCGTAAACTTAAGGTAGGAGATAAGATGGCGGGTCGTCACGGTAACAAAGGTATTGTTGCGAGAGTTGTTCGCGATGAGGATATGCCATTCTTGGATGATGGTACTATTGTAGATATTGTTCTTAATCCTCTTGGTGTACCTTCGCGTATGAATATTGGACAGATATATGAAACAGTTCTTGGATGGGCAGGTAAAGAGCTTGGTATGAAGTTCGCGACACCTATCTTTGATGGTGCTACTTTAGACCAGATTACAGAATATACTGAAAAGGCTGGAGTCCCTCGTTCAGGTAGCTGTCATCTATTTGATGGAGGTACAGGTGAACGTTTTGACCAGCCTGCAACAGTTGGAGTAGTGTATATGCTTAAGTTAGGTCACATGGTTGACGATAAGATGCATGCTCGTTCAACAGGTCCATACTCGCTTATTACGCAGCAGCCTCTTGGAGGTAAAGCGCAATTCGGAGGTCAACGTTTCGGAGAGATGGAGGTTTGGGCTCTTGAGGCTTTCGGAGCGGCTAATATACTACAAG
>CAYIZU010000144.1:0-4968 GCA_964367795.1 uncultured Rikenellaceae bacterium
CTAATCGCTCAATTACCTTTTCATCATATATATACTCGTCAAAGTTCATATATTTATCTATTATACCGTTAGGTGTTATCTCAATTATGCGATTAGCCACAGTATTAATAAATTCATGGTCGTGCGAGGTCATTAATATAATACCTTTATAGTTTATTAGTCCATTATTAAATGCTTGTATTGATTCAAGGTCAAGATGATTGGTAGGTGAATCCAATACCAACATATTAGGGTTTTGTATCATCATTTTAGCTATCATACAGCGCATTTTTTCGCCACCAGACAGAACCTCAACACGTTTGCCTATCTCGTCGCCACTGAAGAGCATTTTTCCAAGGTAGCCTCTGATAAACACCTCTGTTGTGTCGGGAGAATATTGCATTAACCAATCTGATATGGTGAGGCTGTTATTAAAGTATTCAGTGTTATTAAAAGGTAGATATGATGGAGTTATTGTTGTCCCCCATTCAACGATGCCACCCTCATTTATATCACTACCCTCATAAATCATGTCGAGCAGAGCCGTCACAGCACGTGGTTCTCGTGAAATAACAACAACTTTATCCCCACGTTCAAGAGTGAATGATACATTACTAAATAGTGTCTCTCCCTCTACCTCTTTAGATAAGTTTGCAACCGATAGTATCTTTGTGCCCGGTTCACGTTCCATTTGGAATATTATCCCCGGATATTTGCGCATTGAGGGTTTAATCTCCTCAATGTTAAGTCGCTCAATCATCTTTTGTCGCGATGTTGTTTGTTTACTCTTCGCCACGTTTGCCTTAAAACGTGCAATAAACTCCATAAGCTCCTTTTTCTTCTCTTCCGCCTTCTTATTTTGCTGTGCTCTTTGCCTTGCAGCAAGTTGACTCGACTCATACCAGAAACTGTAATTTCCTGAGAACATATTAATATCACTATAGTCAATATCTACCGTGTGGGTAGATACCGAATCAAGGAAATGTCGGTCATGCGATACTACTAACACAGTATTTTCATAATTTGCCAGATAGTTCTCCAACCACATGATAGTTTTAAGGTCTAAATCGTTGGTTGGCTCGTCTAATAGGAGATTATCCGGTTTACCAAACAGTGCCTGTGCTAAAAGAACGCGTACTTTTTCTTTAGCATTTAAGTTTGCCATTTTTTCATAGTGAAGAGCCTCTTTAACGCCTAATCCACTCAATAGCATCGCCGCATCACTCTCGCTATTCCATCCATCTAACTCAGCAAATTTCTCCTCTAACTCGGCAGCTTTATTTCCATCCTCTTCGGAGAAATCCTCCTTACAGTATAGTGCGTTTTTCTCCTGCATTATGTTCCATAATACCGAATGTCCCATCATAACAGTATCCAATACTGTATGTTCGTCAAACTCAAAGTGGTCTTGCTTTAGTACCGATAGTCGCTCTCCCGGACCGTATGTAACATCCCCACGTGAGGGGTCTATTGCCCCACTAAGTACCTTTAAGAAGGTTGATTTACCCGCACCGTTAGCTCCAATAATTCCATAGCAATTACCGGGGGTAAACTTTAGGTTTACATCTTTGAAAAGCACTCTCTTTCCAAACTGAACCTCTAAACTAGAAACTGTAATCATATATTTTCATTTATCAAGGTGCAAATTTACAAAAAAAAGGTGAGATCAACGCTATTGAATCTATCCTAAATAAAAATATCGACGAAAATTTTTAATTTTATATGAAATACACTATCTTTGTGGGAAAATTAGTTATAAAGTATTGGATTATGAAAGGAATCGTATTAGCAGGAGGGTCAGGGACAAGATTGTATCCTATTACAAAGGGTGTTAGCAAACAACTTCTCCCTATTTACGATAAACCGATGATATATTACCCAATATCAGTATTGATGCTGGCAGGGATAAGAGAGATATTAATAATTTCCACACCAGAGGATTTACCCGGTTTTAAGCGTTTACTTGGGAATGGCGATAGCTATGGGGTTTCCTTTAGTTATGCTGAGCAACCATCTCCAGATGGCTTAGCACAGGCGTTTATTATCGGTGAAGAGTTTATTGGAAATGATTCTGCATGTTTGGTTTTGGGAGATAATATTTTTTACGGAGCTGGACTATCAAGTATGCTGCGCGAGGCTGTACGAAGTGCAGAAGAGGAGGCTAAAGCAACGGTATTTGGTTACTGGGTAAATGACCCGGAACGTTATGGTGTTGCAGAGTTTGATGAGAATGGAAATTGCATATCAATAGAGGAGAAGCCATCGCAACCGAAATCAAACTATGCAGTTGTTGGACTTTATTTTTACCCTAATAAGGTTGTTGAAGTGGCAAAAAATATTAAACCATCGGCACGTGGGGAGTTGGAGATAACAACGGTTAATCAAAATTTTTTGACTGAGGGGGCGTTGAAAGTTCAAACTTTTGGACGTGGCTTTGCGTGGCTTGACACCGGCACTTACGACTCACTTAGTGAGGCATCAACATTTGTTGAGGTTATTGAGAAACGTCAAGGTTTGAAAATAGCATGTCTTGAGGGCATCGCTTATGGGAATGGCTGGATAACTGAAGCGAAGATGCGTGAGCTTGCTCAGTCGATGATAAAAAATCAGTATGGGCAGTATTTGTTAAAGCTTATAGATGATTTTAGTACTTACCCCACAAAAATGTAGTGTAGTGAATGTGATTAATACCATATTAGATGGAGTCGTTATTCTTGAACCTCGTATTTTTGGTGACGATAGAGGATATTTCTATGAATCTTTTTCACAACGAGAGTTTGAGGAGAAGGTTTGCAAAACATATTTCGTTCAGGATAATCAGAGTTTTTCTAAATATGGCGTTCTCCGTGGTCTTCACTTTCAGAAACCACCTCATGCACAGAGTAAATTAGTACGCGTGGTCAAGGGGAGCGTGTTGGATGTTACGGTTGATATACGTATTGGCTCGCCTACCTATGGAAAGTATGTTTCGGTGGAGTTGTCAGAGGATAACCATAGGCAGCTATTTATACCTCGAGGTTTTGCACATGGCTTTGTGGTTCTTAGCGACGAGGCGTTGTTTCAGTATAAATGTGATAACTTTTACGCAGCTGAGAGCGAGGGTTCGATATTGTGGAATGATAGTGATTTGTCTATTGATTGGGGTATTGATAAGGTAGATGCTATTTTATCACCTAAAGATTTAAAAAATCCGGCTTTTAGCGATTTTGTGTCACCTTTTAACTATGAAATAAATTATTATGAGTAGAAATATACTGGTGACAGGCTCTAACGGGCAGTTAGGACGTGAGATGCAACGTTTTTCGTTGAGTAGTAAAGATAGATATATCTTTACAGATATTGAAGAGCTTGATATCACTGATATTGACGCTATTCGAGAGTGTGTTGCTGTTCATGGTATTGGGGTCATTGTTAACTGTGCAGCTTATACAAACGTGGATAAAGCAGAGGATGAAACGGAACTTTCTAATAAATTAAATAATATTTCTGTCAAGAATTTCGCACGTGTTGCCAATGATAGAGCGGTAGTGTTAATACATATTTCAACAGACTATGTGTTTGATGGTTCGGCACATTTACCGTACAGAGAAGATGCAGACACTAATCCAATAGGAGTTTATGGCTCTACTAAGTTGGCAGGTGAAGAGGCAATTATTCAATCGGGATGTCGCTATATAATAATACGTACCTCATGGCTATACTCCATTTGGGGCAATAACTTTGTTAAGACAATGCAGATGTTAACATCTCAAAGAGATAGTCTAAATGTAATATTCGACCAGATAGGTACCCCAACTTATGCTGGGGATTTAGCAGATGCAATTGGTGGGCTTATAGGTAGTAATTGTATTGATAAAGTGGGTATATACCATTTTAGTAATGAGGGGGTATGTTCGTGGTATGATTTTGCTGTTGAGATAGCTCGTGAATGTGGTAATATTTGCGACGTGCGCCCTATTCATTCATGGGAGTATCCAAGCAGGGTGACGCGTCCGAATTATTCTGTATTGGATAAAACAAAATTTAAAGAGACCTTTGGTGTTACGATACCACACTGGAGAAGTTCGTTAATTAAGTGTATTGAAAATTTAAAATAGTATGAAGAATATATTAATCACTGGAGGAGCCGGTTTTATCGGTTCGCATGTAGTAAGGCTGTTTGTGAGAAAATACCCAAACTATAATATTATTAACCTTGATAAGTTAACATATGCAGGGAATCTTGCTAATATAAAAGATATTGAAAATTCCGCTAATTACACCTTCGTGAAGGCTGATATTTGCGATTTCGATAGAGTATTGGAGCTATTCACTCAATATGATATTGATGGTGTTATACACTTAGCAGCAGAGAGTCATGTTGATAGAAGTATCAAAGACCCTTTCACATTTGCACGAACTAATGTCATGGGTACATTATCTCTATTACAGGCTGCAAAGCATCATTGGAACGGAAATTATGATGGAAAACGTTTTTATCATATATCAACCGACGAGGTTTATGGTTCGTTAGATTTCGATAATACATTCTTTACAGAAGAGACAAAATATAATCCCCATAGTCCTTATTCTGCATCTAAAGCCTCAAGTGACCATTTTGTGAGAGCTTTTCAAGATACATATGGTATGCCATGTATTGTGACGAACTGTTCGAATAATTATGGACCGTATCAATTTCCAGAGAAGTTAATACCTCTATTCATTAATAATATCCGTCAAGGTAAACCTCTTCCGGTGTATGGGAAAGGGGAGAATGTGCGCGATTGGCTATATGTTATTGATCACGCAAGAGCAATAGATACTATTTTTCATGAAGGAAATAATGGCGATACATATAATATTGGTGGCTTTAATGAGTGGCAAAATATTGATTTGATAAAGGTTATAATTGCAACTGTTGATAGGATGTTAGGGAATCCTGAGGGGCATTCTTTAAATTTAATAACATATGTTACAGATAGAGCAGGGCACGATTTAAGATATGCTATT
>CAYIZU010000145.1:0-4967 GCA_964367795.1 uncultured Rikenellaceae bacterium
CTCACGACCCATTGGTGTTGAGAAAGAGAGGTTTTCATATATAAACCTCAAGTGCGAAAAGTTTTTTATTATATCTCCAAATGTAGCCATCAAATTTTCATTACATCATAAACATTTACCCCCAATTCATCCTTTAAACGTGCCGTTACAACATCTGAATTAAGGACATAGCCATTAGAAGATTGAGGATTGAAGCAAATAGCCACAACTTCACTCTTACATCTTACTCTAATATCCCCACCTAACGCCCTAAAGCGGCTATATGCTCTATTTGTTATAAAAATACGAGTAAAATCTTGAACAACAATAGTCTTAGGCTCAATTTTTTCCAACATATTATCTGTTAACATCCCTTCAATATTTATTACATCATTACCGCTCTCTTCATATTGAGGTAACGACATCATATTAAAGGTGTGCTTTGTATCGGCAACAAGTTTATCAATATTTATTGATACTGCGGCTCCAGTACATAATATTGTTGCCTCTGTAACCGCTGGTGATGCCAGAGAGCGTCGTGAAAGAGCTCCATCAACAATGGTTAACTCTGCACCTACTGCTTTGAGTTCTGATATGAGTTTTATAAGGTTCGGTGTACTACTCGCTCCTCCGAGCATAACCTTACCCCTACTTAGTGCTTTAGCAATAACTACATCGCCTATTGCAGTGGTTATATCACTAACTGCCAATAACTCTGATACCACTCTTCTCTGCGTATATAGAGTTTCTGCAGTGGCAAATATTGTCCCCTTTTCAAGCGTTATTTCGGGCTTTTTTCCTCCCGAAACTATATCAACTCTCTCGCCATCAACCCCGATTGAAGTAATAGCGAGAGTTATTTTATTATCTCTTAATCTATTAAGTATATAGTTCAGCACAACTGTCTTTCCACAGTTCTTATCCATCCCAATAATTGATAGGGTAGTGTGCTTGATAATATCCTCAATAAATGGCATATAACACTATTTATGGTTTCTGTTTTTACGACTTAACTCGGCCGGCTCTATGCATAGCTTTTCACCATTCATGAGTGCAGCAATACCATCATGCGACTGCTTTGAGAGATATTTTTCGTCTAATTCAGGAGTCGGTGAATAACATTCAGGCTCTGAATAGGTTGTTATAACACCCTCATAGTTTCGAAGTATAACTTTACCCGGTGCTTGCGAAACCACATAGTTAGGCATAACAGGTATCTTTCCACCTCCACCTGGCGCGTCAACAACAAAGGTTGGAACAGCATATCCCGAGGTGTGTCCACGTAGCCCCTCAATAATCTCTATTCCTTTAGAGACAGGGGTGCGGAAATGCTCTAACCCCATAGATAGGTCACACTGATAAATATAGTAAGGGCGAACACGCATCTTAACCAATTTATGCATTAAATCCTTCATTACCATAGTTGAGTCGTTAATGCCACGAAGGAGTACCGATTGATTACCAAGAGGCACACCTACATTAGCTAATTTAGCACATGCCTCAATACTCTCTTCTGTCACCTCATCAGGGTGATTAAAGTGCGTGTTTAACCAAATAGGATGGTATTTTTTTAGCATATTAACAAGGTCGTCAGTTATTCTCTGTGGAAGAACTACCGGTGTGCGCGAACCAATACGTATAACCTCAACATGCGGAATATCTCGCAGGCGAGATATGATTGATTCTAACATCTTATCACTTACCAGTAAGGCGTCGCCCCCCGAAAGAACAACATCACGTACCACAGGATTAGAGGCTATATAGGCAATTGCTTTATCAATACGTCCTGAAGTTGTTTCGCAATCGTTCTGACCAGCAAATCTACGACGTGTACAGTGACGACAATACATTGAACACATATCCGTAATAAGGAAAAGAACCCTATCTGGATATCTGTGTGTTAATCCAGGAGCAGGTGAATCTTCATCTTCGTGCAATGGGTCTAACATATCAGCCGGAGATTGATATACCTCTGCTGCCGTTGGTATCGACTGTTTACGAATCGGACAGTGTGGATTATTAGGGTCTATAAGTGATATATAGTAAGGTGTTATCGCCATACGAAGTGTTGTAAGTGATAATTTAACTCCCTCCTCTTCCTCCTCGGTGAGGGTTACATATTTTTTTAATTGTTCAAGAGTTTCGACCCTATTTTTTACTTGCCACTTCCAATCGTTCCATTGGTCGTCTGTTACCTCAGGATATAGCTCTTTTCTTCTATTAACTGCCATAATATTACACATAAATTTTTTCAAAAAGTTCCATTAATCTTCTATCTTCACGGAAGATATTTAGTGTCAAGTCGCCATGTCCTTTTGTATAGCCATTGCCCACAATCATATTTATATCTTTACCGATACCTTCTGCTCCAAGTGCAGCTTTCGTGAATGATGTTGCCATAGAGAAGAAGTATAGTGTCCCCTCATCCTTTGTAACCATTATAGATGCCATTTCAGTGCTCGGTACGTTAACATTGTTAATAACAACATCACAACCCTCTTCTCCAACAATTTCTGTTACTCTGTTATATATGTCAATGCTATTTGTTGCATCGCCAATGATAATTTCGGTTGCTAAACCAAGCTCTTTGATGCGTTCAGCATTCTTTTCGCTATACTCTACAACTACAACTTTCCCTTCGGCACCAGCATTTTTCATTGCCTGATAGCAACATAGGATACCCGACTTACCGCCGCCACCAATGATGCAAACTTTATCTCCTTTTTTTACCAACTTATCCACTTGCGCGGGTGCACCTGCAACATCAAGAGCTGCAAGAGCTAATTTTTCAGGTATGTCGTTTGGTAGTGTAGAATATATTCCACTCTCAAAAAGAATTGCCTCACCGTCAATATCAACTTGCTCTTTATCGATAGCGATAGATTTTATGCGTTCTATCTTCAGCGGAGTAAGTGACAGTGAAACAAGTGTTGCTATTTTATCTCCTATCTTAAGGCTTTTGTCTGGGAAGTTTTCACCTATCCCCTTAATGCTACCAATAAGCATCCCTCCTGAACCTGTGACAGGATTTTGCATCTTCCCGCGCTCATTGACGATTGATAAAATCATCTCTCCAATACGCTTTTCATCACCCTCGCATACCTCTTTAATTTGAGTGAAAGATGCCGAGTCAATATTTAATGTTGATACCTCTATTAATAGTTCATTGTCGTAGAGCTCCATTGTGTTATCAATCTTAAGTGCCGGTTGAGGCAAGCTCATAGGCGGTTCGATAACACGATGTATTCCATATTTATTACCTTTTTTCATACGTTTATAATTTGTTTTTCAGTGGTCGTATGTAACTCGGCAAAAAATTATAATAATTATATATGGGTGAAATAATTATGATAATTTTATGCTTCGTTTCATACGTTTATAATTTGTTTTTCAGCTGTCATGAGGCTGTCTCGAATTATTTCGAGGCAGTCTTTTTTTGAGAAATCTGTATCAAAATTCAGTTTTGGTGCTTCGTGATGAGTATAAAACGGAGCGTACTTATGTACGTGAGTATTTATGCGATTCAGGGAGTGACAAAAATGTTTTTGAGACAATTTCAATAATACTATATTGCTTTTAGTCCTAATATTTCGCGTGCCTCTGCCGGAGTAGCTATTTCGCGCCCTAACTCTTTGGCAAGACGTACAACCTTTTCAACAAGTTCTCCATTGCTCTTAGCAAGCACCCCTTTCGATAGGAAAACATTATCTTCAAACCCAACTCTCACGTGGCCTCCATCAATAATGGCAGCTACTGCAAGAGGGAATTCAAAACGACCTACACCAGCAACTGTATATGTTGCATCTGAAGGTATCGCATCACGCATAAATTGAAAGTCTTTTAGAGTACCACCCAATCCACCATTCACTCCGAGTACAAAATCGAAGTGCATAGGCTTTTGTATAAAACCTTTTTTGTGCAGACGTAGTGCCATCTCAATCATGCTCTTATCAAAACATTCAAGCTCTGGCTTTATTCCTAACTCTATCATGCGACTACCGAAATTCTTTATAGTGTTTTCAGTGTTTACAAAAATCTCATCACCGCCAAAGTTAAGTGTACCACAATCAAGTGTAGCCATCTCTGGTAGTAGCTCTGTTGGCTGCAGCCTCTCATCATCTGTCATTCCCACAGCACCGCCAGTTGATGGTTGTATAATAACATCTGGATATTTCGCTTTTATAGCATCAATAACCTCTTTAAAGCGCGCCTTGTCTTGTGTTGGTGTTCCATCATCATAACGAACATGTAGATGTATTATAGAAGCTCCAGCCTCATATGCACTACCTGCTTCACGAACGCACTCTTCAATAGTATATGGTACTGCTGGATTATGCTCTTTTGTTACCTCTGCGCCACAAATAGCAGCCGTAATAATTAATTTTTCCATATCTTTTTATATTATTTTCTTTGACAATCTTTAGGAACAACACAAACACCAGTTGCTTTACATACAACTATAGGTTCAGCAAGCACATCACATGCAGAATCCGAGATATCTTGGCGAGCTGTTATAACCTTACGTGCCTCAAAATTCATTGTTCGTGATGTGTTACCGCAACTAACAATCTCACCCACCGCCTCAATATAGTCTCCAGCATAGACAGGAGCCATAAATTCAACCATGGTGTAAGCCTTAAATAGCCCCTCATCTCCATCGTTAATAATCAATAATTCCGTTGCTACATCTCCAAAAAGTTGTAACATTTTAGCTCCATCTACAAGATTACCACCATAGTGCGCATCATGTAAACTCATTCTTAATCTAATCGTTGAAGTTACTTTTTCCATATTATTTTTATTTATTAGTTTGCTACTACTACCATATCTACCAATATAGCCGGCACATGTACCGACTCTTTAGTAATTGTTCCAACCTTCACCAATTCGCGAGCCTCAACAATAACCTTATCGGCGGCCGATGCCATTAACGGATTAAAATTTTGAGATGTCCCATGATAAACTACATTTCCTATTTCATCACAAAC
>CAYIZU010000146.1:0-4900 GCA_964367795.1 uncultured Rikenellaceae bacterium
ATTAATGCGATATCTAAAGCTCTGGAATAACAATAACTTTGCCGGTTGTCACATCGTATATTGAAGTAACAACAGCAATATCATTATTTTCTACCCTTTTACTGATATTTGGACGCTCAAGCAGTTTAGCTGCTTGCCATTTCACGTTATCGACTATGGCGCAGTCAAGATTATCCAATCCACTTCCTTTATGATGAGGGATGCCTTCGGCTATTCTATCAAATAGCTCGCTAACCTCTTTATCATCATCATCAGAGCTATTTAAACCCGCCGTAACAACACCTGTTATAGCACCACAATTAGTGTGCCCTAAAACCATTACTAACTTAACACCCAAATAGTTAACAGCATAGTCAACACTTGCTTTAGTTTCGTTATCCATAACAGTATTTCCAGCTGTTCGAATAACAAATATATCCCCAAATCCTTGATCAAAAAGTAGCTCCACAGGCACACGAGAATCGGAGCACGTAATAATTGCGGCAAAAGGCTTCAAATTTTGAATATTCCTCCTCGCATATTTAGCTGTCTTATTGCCCCTGTGTATTAATCCTTTGCAGAATCTATCATTACCCACAACAAGAGCATTTATAGCCTCGTCAGGGGTATTAATAATGCTTCTTTTAAATCCACCAAAATACTCTGCTAATAGAGAAATAATCATCCTTACTAAACTTATTTAACCAATCGCTCTTTCCATTCAGAAAGACCTATTTTCAACTCAACTACTTTATAGCCTTTAGCGGATAATCGCTGTGCGGCAACCTTGCTTTTAGCCCCATTACGACAATATATCGCGATAGTTGCTTTTTTATCCAATTTGGCAAATTTTGCCTTGAAATCCGAGGCTTTTATATCTATATTTTTTGCCTTACTAATATGTCCTGATTTAAACTCATTAGCAGTTCGCAAATCAATAATTACCACTTTGCTATCTTTGATTAGCTTAGAAAACTCACTCGCAGTGAGAGAGCTAAATTTTACTACTCTCTCCTGCGAATTAGCTATACCAAAACTAAATAAGCATAATAATATTATTAATATTTTTTTGCTTTGTTTCATACTATTTTAAATACTTATCTAACCATTTATAAAACTCGGAGTGCCACAACAAAGCATTTTGAGGTTTAAACACCTGATGTGCTTCATCTGGAAACGACACTAAACGAGCATCAATACCCATAAGACGCGCAGCAGTAAAAGCCTCTAAGCTTTGTGTATATGGAATACGGTAGTCCTTCTCACCTGTAATAATTAATATTGGAGTGTCCCAATTCCTCACAAACCTATGCGGAGAGTTAGCATACGAACTCCTTGCTGTAGCGTTATCACTGTATGGAGAACCTCCAAGATCGTTATTAGGGAACCATAGCTCCTCTGTCGAACCATAGAAACTCTCAAGATTAAACATTCCACAATGTGATATTAATGCCTTAAATCGTTTATTGTGATGTCCGGCAATATAAAATGTTGAGTAACCACCATAGCTTGCACCCACACAACCCATACGTGTTTCGTCGGCCCAGCTCTCCTTTGCAACATCGTCAATAGCAGAGAAATAATCCTTAATATTTTGACCACTATAATCACCTGAAATTTGATCTAACCACTCTTGCCCGAACCCAGGTAAACCCCTGCGATTTGGTGCAACAACAATATATCCTTGAGCGGCCATAAGTTGAAAATTCCAGCGGAAACTCCACTGATTACCCACCATACTTTGAGGGCCACCTTGACAATAAAGAAGTGTTGGGTATTTCTTATTTGCATCAAAATTAGGCGGCAATATAACCCATACAAGCATACCTTTTCCATCTGTTGTCTTAACCCAACGTTTCTGTACTTTACCCATTGTTACATTATCATATATATCCTTATTAACAGCTGTTAACGGAGATATTCTATTTTTGCGTCTATCAACTTGTATAATATCATCGCATGATGAGATAGTTGTCACCTTTCCAAAGAATTTATTACGTGACAGGTATAGAGAGTTTATAACATGATCCCCTTTAGTTAAAACTTCAACTTTTCCAGCCTTTTTACCAACCGTAGCCACACGACATATCTGCTGCGTACCCTTCAGTGGTGATAAGAAGTAAATAGTGTTTCCTTCCCAAACATACGACGATGAATTAGAGTCGAAATTGCGCGTCATATCACTAATCCTACCTGTAGCACTATCCCAAACCATTAAACGCGTCTTATCCGACTCATTACTTGGACGACGCATTGATGAAAAGGCAATCTTGCTATCATCAGCAGAGAAAACTGGGTATTTATCATAGCCCGGCATGCCATCTGTTATATTTTTCGTTGTTCCTTTAGTCACATCATATAAGTAAATATCGGTATTAGTGCTTGTAGCATACTCTGTACCCGTTTTTTTACGAGCTGTATATGCAATAACTGTACCTGCATTATTCCATACTATTTCACCCATGCTAAAATAAGGAGAACCCGGTACCGACCATGCCTCACCCTCGATAATATCCTTATCATTAACCAATCTATCATTAACAATATCTGCAACAAAAGGGTGTAAATGTGTTTTATTTGTCCAGTGATCCCAATGACGAACCATTAGGTCATTGTAAATACGAGCTTTCGTCTTTTTTAACTCTGGATACATCTCGGTTGCTGTTTCACCAACTTTTACGCCTTTAATATAGAATAATTTATCCCCTTTAGGCGATACTTTATAGCCACTAATACCACCATCTATATCAGAAATCTGCTTGTCGCCAGTTCCATCACTATTCATTCGCCATAATTGTGCACTTCCGCCCTTAGTAGATGTATAATATATATATTTTCCATCTTTACTCCACTGAGGTGAGAAATTTTTATTTGTTCCCTTAGTAAGCTCTTTTTCTACACGTGTATCGGTATTTATAGCTATAAGATTACTATATGTACCATTCCCTTCAACATCCTGTACACTAATAGAATAAACCATTACTTTCCCATCAGGAGACAAAGCAGCTCCACCCATGCGGCGCATCTTCAACATCACCTCAGGTGTTAACAATCGCGCCTCTTTCTCCGATGCGCTCATAGCAGGCACTGGAGGTGTTGACTGCGACACGCCCCTCTGCGCCATAACTCTCTCCGCACTGCTCGACAATAGTAATGTCGCTACAAATGCTGTTACAATTCTCTTCATACTATTTAATTAAATTTTTATGGGATTATTTCCCCTCTATTAATACTTTTACTACCTCATATATAGTAGAATAACTATTTTTTGCAACTTCTATTGCCCTATCTCTGCTAACCCAACAATAATTTTCTATCCCCTCTTCTAATTGGTGATTACTTTTTATGAAATCCCCTTCGCCATGCATAGTAAACCAATAGGTGGTTTTTAATTCCCAATCGCCATAGGTGTTATAAAAATGTTGAGTAACAAACGGAGCAGTATTAGTAATTACCACCTTTTGAATACCTGTCTCCTCCTTTATCTCTCGTAGCGCACACTCTTCAACACTTTCGCCATCATCTTGTTTTCCTTTTGGCAAATCCCAAACGCCGCGTCTGTATATAAAAAGCATATCACCATCTTCACGCTGAATAACTCCACCAGCCGCGACCACATCCTTAAAGCCTCTAACAAAATTCTCATATGCCAACTGCGGATTGTTTGAGATAACAACCATATTGACAAACGCTTTTTCATTAATAATCACTTCCAAAATAGCCTCTGGTGCAGGATTTTCAATTAATAGAAAATCTTTATCGTTATATTTTTGGTAGTTAGCGTCAAAAATAATAACTTTGTCGTTATAAAATAGTTTTTTCATACACTCTCATTTCAGTTGCGAAGATACAAATTTTTTTTTATATCTATATCCTCTGATTGAAAGAAAAATAAAATTTAATTATGAATATGAATGATAAAATTGCCGAAAAGTTATTAGAAATTAAGGCTATAAAACTTAATCCAGTGAACCCATTCACTTGGGCATCTGGTTGGTTATCACCAATTTATTGTGATAACCGCAAACTACTATCTTATCCCGAGGCACGCAAATTGGTTTATGAGTCGTTTGCTAAAACGATTACAGAAAGGTATCCCGAAGCAGATATTATAGCAGGAGTGGCAACTGGAGCAATAGCTCACGGCGTACTTGCGGCAGAAGCAATGGGAAAACCTTTTATCTACGTGCGTTCAGCTCCTAAAGGACATGGTCTATCGAATCAAATCGAGGGAGAGTATCATTCAGGGATGAAAGTTGTGGTAGTTGAGGACTTAATATCAACGGGAGGCAGTTCATTACAAGCAGTAGCAGCACTGCGCGCAGCAGGTTGTGAGGTTTTAGGTATGGTTGCCATATTCACATATCAATTTTCTATTGCCGAAGAGAATTTTGTAAATGCAAAATGCGAATTGACAACATTGAGTAATTACACCTCATTATTGGAGGTGGCAAGAGAGAAGAAGTATATCAAAGAGGGAGATATTGAAACCCTAAAAGAGTGGAGACAAAACCCAAGTGAGTGGCGCAAATAGAAAATATTTTGTAGATTAAAAAATTTGTTATATCTTTGCACTTCGAAAGTATTGGAATCTCTTATGAGATGATAGCAAAAGGGCTATCGGCGGTGATTAGAGAGGGGTTTGTGAAAATAGTCTCTTTATGTTACCGAAAGTAATCCGTAATATTCCGTACTAAAACTAAAATTTTTATAAAGTGGAAAATTTAATTAAAATTGCGGCAGATGCTTATGGCACGCCAGAGAAAAACTACCCTGCGTTTAAAGCAGGAGACACTATTACCGTTACATACAAAATTGTTGAGGGTAATAAAGAGCGTTTACTGAGTTTTAGAGGTGTAGTAATACAATGAAGAGGTAGCGGTGCTACGCATACGTTTACTATTCGTAAAATCACCGAAGG
>CAYIZU010000147.1:0-4868 GCA_964367795.1 uncultured Rikenellaceae bacterium
AACTTAACCCGTGTTATAGTTAGCAATTCTATTAAACAGGTAATTTCAGATTTAATATTACCCCGCACAACTCCGCCTTATGCTAATCCAGGCTTATGGGTTCGAGATGTAGATGCCCATGAATCTCCCAAAATACCTATAATGAATGGTAATTCTGAAGCAGGTATATATCGAGCTAAAGAGGCGATAAGTAATTACTTTACCACCCGACTAGACGGTACAGAATTAACTGTAACAACAGGTGGTACGCATACATTTAAAGCAGCTATACAAGCTGTAGAAGCAGAAGATAACATAACCAAAGTAATAATAGAAGCCCCTAGTAATGGTGACAAGATTCTCCCAGAATCCGATTTAAGTTCTTTATTCAATGGTTTTACTAAACTAGAAACTATAGAAGGGTTAGAACATATCAACACCGAAAATGTAACGAATATGTCTTATATGTTCTATAACTGTAATGCTCTAAGCTCCCTTGATCTATCTTCTTGGAATACAACTAGCGTAACAAATATGAACTATATGTTTCAATATTGTAATAGTTTAGAGTATCTAAATATATCAAATTTTAATACAATAAAAGTAACAAGTACTAGTGGTCTATTTACTAGTGTAGCTAACTTAACCCATGTAGAAATAAGCGACTCTGTTAAGACGGCAATCTCAAATCAAATCTTACCCCGCAAAACCCCACCTTATGCTAACCCAGGTTTATGGGTTCGTGATGAAGATGGTCATGAATCTTCAATAATACCTATAACGAATGGTAATTCTGTCGCAGGTACATACCGTGCAAAAGAGGCTAATAATAACTACTTTATGACATCGACTGATAAAGGTATTCTAACAGTCGAACAAGGCGGCACGCTTACCTTTAAAGCAGCTATACAAGCCGTAGAAGCCAAGGGAAATATTACAAAAATCATTTTAAAGAAACCAATTATTGGCGATCAAATAATCCCAGAATTCGATTTAAGTTCTTTATTTACTGGTTTTACTCAACTAGAAACCATTGAAGGTTTAGAACATATCAACACCGAAAATGTAACCATTATGTTTAGTATGTTCCAAGGCTGTACCGAACTAGACACACTAGATCTATCTTCATGGAACACCGCAAAAGTGACGCAAACCTATAATATGTTCCATGGCTGTACTTCATTAACCTCATTAGATATCTCTAGCTGGAATACAAGTGCGGTTAGCAGCTACTCTAATATGTTTCATAGCGTAACGAACTTAACCCGTGTTATAGTTAGCAATTCTATTAAACAGGTAATTTCAGATTTAATATTACCCCGCACAACTCCGCCTTATGCTAATCCAGGCTTATGGGTTCGAGATGTAGATGCCCATGAATCTCCCAAAATACCTATAATGAATGGTAATTCTGAAGCAGGTATATATCGAGCTAAAGAGGCGATAAGTAATTACTTTACCACCCGACTAGACGGTACAGAATTAACTGTAACAACAGGTGGTACGCATACATTTAAAGCAGCTATACAAGCTGTAGAAGCAGAAGATAACATAACCAAAGTAATAATAGAAGCCCCTAGTAATGGTGACAAGATTCTCCCAGAATCCGATTTAAGTTCTTTATTCAATGGTTTTACTAAACTAGAAACTATAGAAGGGTTAGAACATATCAACACCGAAAATGTAACGAATATGTCTTATATGTTCTATAACTGTAATGCTCTAAGCTCCCTTGATCTATCTTCTTGGAATACAACTAGCGTAACAAATATGAACTATATGTTTCAATATTGTAATAGTTTAGAGTATCTAAATATATCTAATTTTAATACAATAAAAGTAACAGGGACAACTTCTCTATTTACTAGTGTAACGAACTTAATCTATGTAGAAATAAGCGACTCTGTTAAGACGGCAATCTCCAATCAAATCTTACCCCGCACAACTCCGCCTTATGCTAACCCAGGTTTATGGGTTCGTGATGAGGATGCCCATGAATCTTCAACAATACCTGTAAACGGTGGTAATTCGGTGGCAGGTATATATCGAGCAAAAGAAGTAGGTAATAAATACTTTACAACTTCATTAAACGGCAATATACTTACTGTGTCTACTGGCGGAACAAGCACCTTTAAGGCTGCAATACATGCTGCTGAACCAAAAGGAATTATGACATCTATAATTATAGAAGCACCTAGTAATGGCGACAAGATTCTTCCAGAAGTTGATTTAAGTTCTTTATTCACTGGTTTTACTCAACTATCAACCATTGAAGGTTTAGAACATATCAACACCGAAAATGTAACGAATATGTCAAGTATGTTCCAAGGCTGTACTGAACTAGATACACTAGATCTATCTTCATGGAACACTGCTAAAGTAACGCAAACCACTAATATGTTCTATGGCTGTACTTCATTAACCTCATTAGATATCTCTAGTTGGAACACAGGTGCGGTTAGCAGCTCCTCTAATATGTTTTATAACGTAACTAACTTAACCCGTGTTATAGTTAGCAATTCTATTAAACAGGTAATTTCAGATTTAATATTACCCCGCACAACCCCGCCTTATGCTAATCCAGGCTTATGGGTTCGTGATGAAGATGCCCATGAATCTCCCAAAATACCGATAACGAGTGGTAATTCTGTCGCAGGTGTATATCGTGCAAAAGACGCAGGTAATAAATACTTTACAACTTCATTATATGGACCAGAATTGAGAGTAACAACAGGTGGAACGCAAACCTTTAAGGTAGCTATTCAAGCTGTGGAAAAAAGAGATAAAATAACAAAAATAGTTATAGAAGCACCTAGTAATGGCGACAAGATTCTCCCAGAATCCGATTTAAACTCTTTGTTTAGATATTATACTAATGTTCAAACAATAGAAGGCTTAGAGCATATCAACACCGAAAATGTAACGAATATGTCTAATATGTTCTACGACTGCGACGATCTAGAATCTATTAATCTATCTACTTGGAACACAAATAAAGTTACCAATATGACTTATATGTTCTACAATTGCCTATCGCTTGCCTCTTTAGATATATCTAGTTTTAACACTGCCGCAGTTACTTCAACTCCCTCTAATATGTTCTATAGCGTATTTAATTTAACATATGTAAAAATTAGTAACAACGTAAAATCTTCAATATCAAATCTATTATTACCCCGAAAAACATCGCCTTATTCTGATCCTGGTATTTGGATACGTGATGAAGATGGTAATGAATCGCCAACAATACCGATACATAACAGCAATTCAGTAGCAGGGACCTATAGAGCTAAAAATTTAAATAATAATTACTTTATAACAGACTTAATTGACACAGAATTAACGCTAAAACGCGGCGGCATTCTTCCCTTTAAAGCAGCCATACGTTCAGTAGAACATAAAGCTTCTATAACTAAAATAATTATAGAGGAGCCTAGCGATGGAATTAATATTATACCAGAAGAGAATTTACACTCTCTCTTTACAGAATTTACAAGTTTAGAATCAATAGAAGGTTTACAATATCTAAATACAGAATATGTAACACACATGTATAATATGTTCCAAGGTTGTGAATCTCTTGAGTCAATAAATCTTTCAACATGGAATACAAACAGAGTTATACAAATGCAAAATATGTTCGATGGTTGCTCTTCTTTAACATCATTAGATTTATCTAACTTTAACACAGCAAATGTATCCTCTTTCTCTAATATGTTTAAAAACGTAGATAATTTAACTTATGTAAAAGTCGGTAACACAATTGAAAAGCTTATTTCTGAACAAATATTGCCACGTAAATCGCCGCCTTATGCAAACCCACCTTATTGGGTGCGTGAAAGCGATGGTTATGAATCGCTGCAATTGCCACTAATTGGTAGTAATAGCGCAGAAGGTATATATCGCGCAAAAGAGGCTAACTATAATTACTTTACAACATCATTAAACAATGCGACATTAACAGTAGAACAAGGTGGTTCGCTAACATTTAAAGCAGCTATACAAGCAGTAAATAATAAAGCTAGCATAACAAAAATCATTATAAAACCAGTTGCAGAGAGCTCTAAATTTTTACCCGAATCTGATTTAAGCTATTTGTTTAGATACTATAATAATTTACAATCTATAGAAGGGTTACACTATCTAAATACAGAAAATGTAATAGATATGAGTAATATGTTCTACCAATGTCAGGCTCTTACCGTTCTCGACCTCTCTACGTGGAATACATCTAAAGTAGAAAACATGGAGAATATGTTCGACGAATGTACATCGCTAGATTCTTTAGACATCTCTAGTTGGAACACTTTAGAAGTGCGAACGTATTCTAAAATGTTTAATCTCAGATCAGATAAAACCACGCAACACACCGCCTTATGATAATCCAAGCTATTGGGTGCGCAAAAACGATAACAACGAATCGTTAACTATACCCGTAACTAATAATCTAGCAGAAGAAGGTGTTTACATAGCAAAATTGGCTAACAACAAATACTTTACAACTTCATTAATAAATAACGAATTAACTGTATCAACAGGTGGTTCGCTAACATTTAAAGCTGCTATACAAGCAGTAAATCTTAAACAAAACGTTACAAATATAATTATTGAGGAACCAACTAACGGAGAAATGATTTCTCCAGACCATAGAAGGTTTAGAACATATAAACACTCAAGATGTAACCAATATGAGCAATATGTTCAACGGTTGTGCAGCTTTATTAGAATTTAACCATTCTGATTGGAGTACTACCAATGTAACAAACATGGACAATATGTTTAACGGATGTATCTCATTAGTAAACATCGATCTTTCTACTTGGAACACCATAACAGTAGCAACCATGAATGGTATGTTTATGAATTGTAACGATTTACAAACACTTAAT
>CAYIZU010000148.1:0-4816 GCA_964367795.1 uncultured Rikenellaceae bacterium
CCATACTCAGCTCTTTCATTGTTCAGCAACTCTGTATTAATACGATTGCCAACACCCCAATACATCAAAGTCACACCACTATTAGCCACCGTAGCGACACGACGCCTTGTATTATCAATTATATTGCATAGGTCTGCAAATAATATATCATCTTGTTTTATTACTTTATCACTCATAATGCGTAATTTTTGTTATATTGAAATTAGCTCTTTTGTACATCAACAACACAAAAAAATATATCACCACCTGCATCGTTGGCAAATGCTACGACAATCTTGGCAATGTCGGAGTTTGCAGATAGCTTCTCCTTAATCTCTAACCTTCGCCCTTCTGCTTGGTGGATTATTTGTTTTATATTTTCTGTTGTCATAATACAAAATTACTACTTTAATTGATTAAAATGCTACTTCTACCATTTGTCTTTTTCACTACTTGTATTTGCGTGGTAATTCGCTCGGTCATTTCAGCAACGTGGGATATTACTCCAATTTTGCGTCCTTGTGTTTGTAGGCGTTCGAGGACATCCATTGCTGTGCGCAGGGTGTCGGCATCAAGTGTTCCAAATCCTTCATCAATGAATAGCGATTCTATTCGCATACGATTTGAGGATAGAGATGATAGTCCTAAAGCCAAAGCCAATGAAATCAAGAATGATTCGCCACCTGATAGTGAGTGAACAGAACGCACCTCTGATAACATATCTAAATCTCTCACCTGCAACGCTAATGACTCTGGCGATACACGCTCTAACTGATAGCGATCAGATATTTCACTCAAATGCTTATTAGCATAACCCAATAGGACATCAAGGGTGTAGCCCTGCGCTATTGTCTTGAATTTGCCACCATCAGCAGAACCGAATAATCCATTTAGTTTCTCCCAATTGTTGGCAATAGTTTTCTTTTGCTCAAGTTCTTTCTCGAATTTGCGAATTTTATCTTTGCCATTTTTATGGTTTGTTACTGCTACATTTATTGCTGTAACACGATCTCTGTTTGCCACAAGAGAATCTGCAGTAGTGTCAATAGCCTCTGATAGAGCATATTTACTCTCGTTATCATCTGGTTTTACCTCTACCTTTTGATGTTCTTGATGGTTCTTCTTTCGTTCGGCAAGTGTCGCCTTAGCCTCAGTCAGATTAGTTATGAGTAGATTAAGTGCTTTTCGTTCATCTACAATCCAACTATTATCTTTTGAGATTAGCGATTTTAGCTCATCAAATGATAGCTTATCTTTTCTGTTCTCTAACCAATAGACAACATTCTGCTGTAATGATGTCTCTTTTATCTCATCTTCGCCAATGGTCGAAACCATTTGAACAATAGAGCCACCAATCTCCTTCACCTTAGCAACTAGCATATTATAATTCTCGTTTTCAGTGTTATACTTTTTTGTGGTATCAGTGATAGCATTAGATAGTTTACCTTCAATAGTATCTACATCTTCCCCATCGAATAACTGTTTGCGCTCCGCTTGCAACTCCTCAAACTCTTTTGTTTTTGCACTAAGTTTTTCGCTCTTCTCTTTCAGTGAATTTTCAACTTCAGTGAGTTTTTCTAAATAGTTTTTAAGCTCCTGCTCCTTTAGCTTAATAGAACTTGATAGCTCTGTTTGTTGGCTCTCATTCTCCTGCCAAGTTTTAACAGAGGAGGTTATATACCGAGTAAGCGTACTATCCTCAAACATCATTTGCCAATCGGCAAGCGTGTTAAGTGAGTCTGCAATATTCTGATATGCAGAGTGATATTGCTCGTCATATCCTTTCACAAGCGATTTGAGCGAGATAATCTCGCCCTCTCGATTCTTTACATTTTCCTTAATTCGTTCAATTTCAGTTGCAGCATCCTTTTTAGCCTTAGTAAGTTCCGCTTCGGCAATAGAGTCTACAATCTCATTACTTATGGGGTGATGCGTACTACCGCACACTGGGCACGGCTCATTATCAACAAGGCGAGAACGCAAGGTTGCAATTTCTGTCGGCAAAAGGGCGTTTAACCTCTCTGCCTCCTTCTGCCATTGGCTTAGCTGCTCTCTATCTTTAATCAGCAACTTCTCAATAGACTCTATCTGCTTAGTATTACTATCTGATTGCTTCTTTGCATTGGTCGCATCCTTGATATAGCTAAGTATCAATTCTGATCTTGGAATGATTGCAGACAGATCACTATTTTCATCAAACCATTTTGTAAGAGTTTTCAGATTGCCACGCCCCTCATCAATCTTGCCACTTGCCTTTTTAATATTTGAATCTGTGCTATCTTTTTGCTTTTGAGTAGCCTCAACCTCCTTTTTAACATCAGTAAGCGAAAGTTTTGCACCTTCCAATTTTATATCAAGTGAGCGAGCTTTGATAATATTAGGCTGTTCCGATTTCAATGCACTTTCAGCATCAATTTTCTGCATTGACAACTTCTCAAGCTCTTCTTTTGATTTCGCTAGCTCCTCATTACTACTATGCTCAATCTCTTGTTGGTGCAAAAGTATAAGCTTATTTTTCTCTAATTGCAATCGTGTAGATTCCAATGACATAAAATCATCTCGAATCCCTTGTACGCTATCCACGCTCGCAAGATAATCAAAGCGAGGTTTAGCACTCTGGACAGAGGTTTCACTCTCTGTTAAAAGCTCCTCAGCCGACAATATGTTTTTGAGAAGTAGCTCATTTGTATCAATCCACTTTATCTTTTCTGATTGCAACTTCTCTAATTGCTCCAAATTTTTAATCAGAATTTCTATTGTTACAAACTCTGTTTCAAACTCCAAAAGTTGCTCATCACTTAACAATTCAACCCCCTCGATATTGCGTAACACAACATCAAGATCAGATTTTGCACTTTGGGTATTCTCGTAAATCCTAGCAGATATGCGAGAATATATATCTGTACCAGTAAGTTTTTCAAGAAGGTCTGCTTTTTCGTTTTTGCTCGCCTTTAGGAATGTTGCAAAGTCGCCCTGAGCCAACATCACCGCACGAGTAAATTGGTCGAATGTAAGACCAATCAACTCCTTGATTCTATTTATAAGTTCTGTTTTACCACCTTGTTGAACCTCATTTGTTGTCAAGTTGATTAGTTCTAAATTCCAAGCCTGCATTGAGCCATCAGCCTTTTCACGTGCCCTACGCACACTCCATCGAGAGCGATATTTATCTCCCGACAATGAAACAAAATCAACTTCTGCATAACCAGAGCCAGTTCCTCTTCTTAGAATATTGCGACTATCGCCAAGAGCAACAGTAGTATCTTTAACATCTCTAATATTATCCCTCTCCGCTTTACTGATTCGTGGCGTATCATTGAACAGAGCAAGACACACAGCATCGAGAATCGTAGATTTACCTGATCCCGTACTACCAGTAATAGCAAATATCCCTGCTGATTTCAAAGGTTCAATAGTGAAATCAATCTCAAACTCACCCTCCAATGATGCTAGATTGCAACCTCTTATAGCTAAAATTTTCATCGCTGTATTCCTCTAATTACTTCGTTCAACATTCTCTTCATCTCATCGGGCATATCGTCACCACCATATTTGCGCTTAAAAATATCTGTTGCCATATTGAGTGGGTCAATCTGCTGTAACTCCTCATAGGTCATTGTCTTTTGCTCTTCACTCTCTGTTCGCTCAATGACAGCTTCCAAACGAGCTAACCTTACTGCCTTACCCTCAAGAGCCATCTCAATATCTCGTCTTAGAGATGGTTCAGGCTCGGTGATGAGCACTTTTACCTCTAAGAATGGCGAGAATTTTTCGACCTCTCCATCTGGAAGATTTGCAATATCCTCTATTACTTCTTTGAGTGGTTTAGGCTCGTGTGGAACGGTTAGCAATTTAACTGGCGCATCAAAATCTAGTCGCTCAATCTCTGTCTCCTTACCTATCGTCACAAGAGTTGCCCCTTGCTTATTGTTTTTCTCGGCAAAAGACATATAAAGTGGAGCTCCTGCATACCTTACATTATCTCTTTTCGAAACTCTCTGTGCTCTGTGCAAATGCCCAAGAGCAGTATATGCCACACCTCCATCAAATGACTCTGGCGATACAGCCTCTAAGCCACCAATGATTGTTCGCTCGCTCTTATCTCTCTCTGAAATCTCAGAACCAGTCGCCTGCAAATGCCCCATAGCGATAATAGGCAGAATATTTTGCTCCTTAGCTCTACTTATTAGCTCAGTGTATATCTTTTGTACGCCCTCAGCATAAGTGGCTGAATGTGGGTAATCACCTTGTCTAAGATAAGGTACAGCAAGACAAACACCACCTTTATCAAGTGGGATAATTAGATTGTCATAATCAATCTCGCCATCTTCAGTTTTACGCACAACACCTCTTACTGTGATATTCATCGCCTCCAATAATGGGTTTGGAGCTTCCAAACGAGCTGCCGAGTCGTGGTTACCCGCAATGACAATTATCTGCAACTCTGGATTTGCCGCAGTAATATCTCGAAGAAAAGAATAGTACATCCTCTGCGCCTCAGCCGATGGATTTTGCGAGTCAAATACATCCCCAGCAATCAGCAGCAAATCCACATCCTGTTCACTTACCTGCACACCAAGCCACTCAAGAAAAGCAGAATGCTCCTCTCGACGCTCATACTCATAAAACGTCTGCCCTAAATGCCAATCGGCTGTGTGTAGTAGTTTCATAAAACTAATTATTAATATGGTATTTTTCCTCTCTTTTCCTAAAGGCGTCAAGCCCACCTTCCAAGATTTCACAGACGTGCTCTCTTATTCCTTGCTTGTAGAGCACTCCATTCTGACTTTCATCAACAAATGTATTTTCTAAAGAGCCATTCACATATTCAAACATA